>DAOTTT010000027.1:0-4637 GCA_034437635.1 Anaerolineae bacterium
TAGTTTGTCGCTTTTTCAAGGTCGCCATTGCGCCATGCTGTATCCCCCAGGCCATATAGAACCCGCGTTAAAATGCTGTGGTCACTACTGTTACGCGCTAAGGGCAGGGCTTCTTGTAGATACTTCGTCGCTTTTTTGAGGTCGCCTTCATCGGTGACGATCTGGCTGGCTTCAAACAAAGCGACTGCGCGTGTGTCGGATTCAGATTCTTTCGTTTGATCCAACACGTTGATTAAGTGTGCTTTAGCGTTTTCATAATCGCCCAGGTTACGATATGCTTCGCCTAGGGCAATACGCAAACGGCGTTTTTCGGCAGCGTCGCCGGCCTCTGGGAGCATGGCATAGGCTTGTTGGAAGGCCGTCAGCGCCGCTTGATAAGCTCCAATTTTGACCGCACGATTGCCCGCTTTAGATAAGTAGGCAATCGCCTTATCATATTGCTCGGCACGGCTGTAATGCTCGGCGATAATGCCCGTATATTCATCAACACGATTACCCGCCGTCGTGACAAACCACTCGGCGACTTGTGCATGATAAGTGTGTTGTTGGCTACGGAGCAAGTTCTCGTAGACCAATTCGCGCATCATCGCATGAACGAAGATATATTCCGGTGTTTGGCTAAACGTCGTTGTCTCGCGCTGGCGGATAAACTCACGTTCTTTGAGGGAGTCCAGAATAGGCGTAACATCCCCCAATTGAGCGGCATCAGCAGCGTCTAACGCTTCGATGGCACTTTGCCAAAATACGCGCCCAAAGACGGATGCGCGCTGCAAAATTACCCGTTCTGGTTGGAGCAAGCCATCTAAGCGCGTTTGCAGCAGCCCAATGAGCGTTGGCGGCACTGGCACATTCTCCAGACGTTCGACCTCGACTTGCCACACATCCCCGTACTTTTGGATGATCCGTTCGTCAATTAACAGCTTAACCAACTCCTCCATGTAATAGGGGTTGCCTTCGGTGCGACCAACGATGAAATCTCGCAATTCTCGCGGGATGTTCGGCATTTTCTTGAGGATTTCGCGCACTAAGTTACGGCTATCACGTTTGTTAAGCGGTGCCAGCATCAGGCGCGTATGATACTCGTGGTCGCTGCCCCAGTTGGTCTTACGCTCTAATAGGCCAGGTCGCGCCACATAGACGATCATTAAAGGGAGATGCTCACTATTGCTAAGTTCATACAGCAGATCAAGTGAGGCATCGTCGGCCCAGTGCATATCCTCTAGCTGGAACATAACCGGGTCAATGTCGCCGATCATGTGGATGAGCTTGATGAATAAGGCGCGGGCGCGGTTGGTGATTTGTGCGGGATCGTCTAAGATGCCGCGTAAATATGGGCTATGGGAGAAGTCAAACCCGGCTACATGACCGATAAAGGCGGCCATCTCCGTTGAAAGACGGATATTATCTGCTTCTTGGTCGATGTCTTCTGCTTGGATGAGGGCGGCGATGCCATTTTCTAGCTTGGCACGGACTAAAACGGCGCTATCACTATCGAAGATCTCGAACCGGAACGCGAGCATCTGACGGATCAACGCATAAGCATTGTCTTTCGTATCGGAACCGGCGCGGCCTCTAAAGATGCGGTAGCCTTCTGGCCGTAGGTCGGCCCAATTGCTAAATTCATATAGTAAGCGGCTTTTGCCCACGCCGGGGTCGCCCACGATAGTGACAACTTGGGTATCGTGGTCTTCAATTGCGCCGAAGTAAGCGTCTTGTAGGTGCTTGAGTTCAGCATCGCGCCCGACGATTTGCGTTTCTATACCCTCAACGCCGCGTGTATCCCGGCGGAAAGCGCGTTCTTTAATCCCTGTGACGCGATACACGCGCAGACGATCGCGTTTACCTCGGATTTTTACGGGGTCGTCCTGCTGGAAGTTAAATACACCGATCACTTGGCTATAAGTGTCATGGGTGACCAAAATGCTGCTATTGGCGTTCGTCGTCAGGCGGGTGGCGGTGGTGATGGTCCCGCCACTCGCGCCAATTGTGCGATCTGTTTCTTGCATAATCAGGGCGGGGCCGGTGTTGATCCCGATGCTTACGGGGACGAGATCATCATCTTGTTCACCGCCATGTAAGGTGAGGTCTAATGTTTGCCGGATGCTGCTCCAAGCATATTCTTGGATGTCAAGTGCAGCACGGATGGCGCGTTCAATGTCATTTTCATGTGTGACTTCTGCTCCCCACAAGGCAAGCAAATCGTCCTCGCTGCGATCAAAAATGCTGCCACCATGATTTTTAATTAACGTTTCGATGTGGTCGATGAGTGCATTGGTCGTACTATGGGCGATTTCTACGCCTTCTTCTTCCTCCACCATCAGCGCATACTCAGCAACATCGGCATAAAGTGCCGTGACAACGCGATTGCGTTCGCGTGCGGTGTTGCTATCAGTGCCGGTTGTGCGCACACCGCTTGCCTGGCTTGATTGAAAGGCGATGATGTTGTGGGTAAAGGTTCTCAGCATTTCTGGTGCCGTACTCATGGGTTGCCCGCTGGCCTTTATGAAGGCCTCCGCAAGCTCTGTAGCTGTGTTGTAGCGTTCCTCCGCCTTCTTCGCCATGCCTTTCTGTATGACCTCATCAACGGCTTCTGGCAAGTCTGGTCGGACGGCAACAGCACTAGGTACAGGCTCGTTGAGGTGCATCAGCAAAACGCCCATAGGCGCATTACTGACATATGGCTGTTTGCCCGTCATCATATGAAACAGAATGACAGTCAGCGCGTAAATATCAATCCGATGATCGATAACGTTGCCCATTGCTTGCTCTGGGGCCATGTAATCTGGCGTGCCGACGATAGCGCCTGTGAGCGTGATCGCGTTCTCGTCGTCATCCCCCCCGGTGATGCGGGCAATGCCGAAGTCGGCGACAAAGGCATTTGCCTCGCGGTCAAACATGATGTTGGATGGCTTAATATCACGGTGGATGATGCCCTGGCGATGCGCATAGTCGATGCCGGCAGCGACCTGACGGATGACATAAGCCACTTCATTAATCGGCAAATGACCTTGCTTGAAAATGTCTTTTAGCGTACCTGCTTCTAGGTAACGCATGACGATATAGGGCGGATCATTTGCCCCGTCGAAGTCGTATACTGGTAGGATGTGCGGGTGCTCTAACCGCGCTACTAGCCGGGCTTCACGTTGGAAGCGTTGCGCGGCGCTGGTGTCGAGGTTGTTGGTCTTATTTTGTATCACTTTAATGGCGACATAACGATCAATATTGGCTTGGTAGGCGCGATAAACCGTTGCCATGCCACCTTGACCGATTTCTTCGATAATCTCGTAAGAACTCAGGCGTTTGCCGATCATATAATTTTCTCTGAACCGATCATATAGTCTTTAATTTAAACGTGAATGCTGATTGCTGGCAAGTGAAGGATCGCCGCTGTTCCCTTTTCAGGTGTAGATTGAATATCAACGGTGCCTTGATGAAGCTCCACGATCTTCTGTACCATAGCGAGACCTAAGCCAAACCCTGGGCTGCTGTGGGATTGGTCAGCGCGATAAAAACGCTTAAAGATGTGAGGGGCATGTTCAATATGGATGCCATAACCATTATCTTGGATGATAATTTGTAACCCTTGCTCTTGCTGCTTAATCATAACACTGATGGTCGGGTTTTCGTTATGCTTGAGCGCATTGAGCAAAAGTTCGTTGATGGCGATACGTAGATAATAACCATCGCCATCAATAACGGTATCCATATGGTCATTGGCAATGTAAATAATTTTTTGACTGTAATTCTGTGGATTGTATCACTGCTTCGATTAAACCGTTAATCGCTATAGGTGTCGTTTCTATCATATTAGGCTGTTCCAAGAAAATAATGAGCTGTTCAGGAAAACGCCATTTTGCCCTCACCCTAAGTCCCTCTCCCTCATGGAGAGGGACTTACAAAAGCGTTTTTCTCCCCCTCTCCCAGTGCCGAAGGCAGGTTCGGGAGAGGGGGCGGGGGGTGAGGGCAAAGGTATCACCTATCATCACTTACCTTTCAACCACTACCCAATTCCATTGTAAAATAGGGCTGCTGGGTATTATCAAAGCCATAATCTAGCACGCTGATGATGTGGGGGTGGCGCATGGTTGCCAACATCTTGAACTCTTGTGCCAATGCCAAGCGAAAGTCGATGCTATCACCTTGGATGATCTGCGATGTAAAAGAGAGTTGGTTATCTTTAGCAGTGACCTGCTTAAGGGCAATCATGGTGTTTGTCAGGCGATCATGTGCGCGGTACACAGCACCCATACCACCCCGTCCAATCAAATTTTGGATTTGGTAGCGGTTGTTGATCGTCATTTGGGTCGCTTGTGGTACGCTCATATTATGGTCACCTGCGTTGTCTGTGATCTTCATAGTGTAACGAAAAAGCTATCTTTGTTCACGCTTTTATGGCTCAAAATCGGCTGTAATGCGCCGTAATTCAGATTTTTTTAGGATTTTATGACAGAGGGAGTCGCTTTTGTTCTGGTTTTTAGGGAGTTTAGCAGCAATCGGGCTTGTGTATTGGTTGCTGCGGCGACAAAACTTTAGTGATTATCCTGATGCGCAATCACTGATTATCCAATTGGAAGATGATCTTTCGCAGCGCGTTTTAAATGTGGATGGCGTGGCGAATTTCCGTGATATTGGCGGGG
>DAOTTT010000028.1:0-8182 GCA_034437635.1 Anaerolineae bacterium
GGGGTGACGGACTTCCCGACGCAGGCCGAAATCAATACGGCAATTAGCATGGCCGCTCAGGTGGATACGGTCATCGTTTTTTCGCGCAATATCCGCGAGAATGACGCTTATCAGACCTTGGTCAACGCGCTGCCGCTGGATCGTGCCGTCGGGGTTGCGTTGCGCACGCCCTATGATGTCGTGACGTATCCAGAGATTGCCGCTTACGTGCTGACCTATGGCCCACAAGATCCAGCGATCCCGGCGGTGTGTGGGGTTTTATTCGGCGCACAACCTGATCTTGGCACGCTCACAGTGAACTTACCTTAAGAATAGCTTGTCCGATAGCTTGTTTCGGGTTAACTTATCATTGTGAATAAAGTTTGGAATTCGTCAAATGAAAACGCTCAATCCTGATTTATTGTCTAAAGATCTCGCCGCTGTGATGAATGACGCTGTGGCGATTAAAAAGCAGTATCGCAAAGATACGCTGATGCCGGAAGCGTTGTTATTGGCCTTGCTGCGTCATCCGAATACTGCCGCGATGCGCATGGTCGAAATCTTCCGCACTAATCGCGGCATTGATATACCACGCTTAGAGCGTCAATTGGAAATGGCGAACGAAAGCCGCCGCGACCAAGACGGCAATCTCTACTTTGTCGCCAAAGGCAACCGTACCGAGGCACTTTCTCGGCAGACGATTATTGCCATTGATGAGGCGCTGACCTTAGCGAACAGCATGGATGAAGTCCGTGTGGATACTGACCATATGCTGAGTATCTTGGCGGAAAGCTCAATGAGTACCAGCGGTATTCTGCGCCAGCATGGGATTACGCCAAAGGCCATCAAAGATATTACGATGGACTTTAGCGTGATCCGTCGCCGCCCGGATGGAACGACGCAGGACTTTGTAGCGGACGCACGCGCCGGGGACTTGCACGCGGTTTACTTCCGCGAGGATTTGCTGCGGGATGTCATCAATATTATTTCGCAATCCATCAAGCGCCATGTGATCCTCATTGGCGCGGATGGTGTGGGCAAGCGCACATTAGCCTATAGCTTGGCCTTGCTCATCGCGGAAGGCCAAGGCCCGGTTGGGTTAAACAACCTGGTGCAGATTAATGAGACGGCCTTACTCGATAACGACCAAAAGGCAATCCGTGCTGGTTTGAGCAAAGCCAGCGGCGGTATTCTGTTTATTCCGCACATTCACCGCTTTTTCGGCGGTCCTATCAAAGCGGAATTTAGCAAAGCAACGCCCATCATCCAGAAGGCGTTTTTGGATGTGAACCCGGTGTTGATCTCGTCCACCACCGAGCTTGAATATAATCAACGGCTGGCGAAAGTAAGCGCCATCACCGAGCATAGCCAACTGGTGCGCGTACCGGAGACCACCGTTGAAGAAACGATGGAGATTTTAACTGTCCTCAAGCCACGTTTAGAGATTGACTACGATATTGAAGTCAATGAAGATGCGCTGGAAGTAGCCGCACGTTTGGCGAAACGCTATCTTGGCGAAACGCCTTTGCCGCTTAGTGCGGAGCAACTGCTGCACCGGACAGCCGCTATGCTCAACATGAGCCAGCAGAGTCAATTAGCGTTTAGGCCGGAGCTTAAAGACGCGAAACTTGACGCGGAAGACGTAAAGCTCGCGGCTAGCCAAATGACGGGCGTGCCGGTGAGTAAGCTCGGTGAGGATGAGCGGTTGCGCTATGCCAGCATGGTTGAGCATATGCAAGAGCGCATCATCGGCCAAGATGAAGCGGTGATTACTGTGAGTCGGGCGATCAAAACGGCACGGGTTGGCCTTAAAGACCCTAAGCGGCCTATCGGCGCGTTTTTATTCCTAGGGCCAACGGGCGTTGGTAAAACGGAATTAGCGCGGGTCTTGGCGGATTTTATGTTCGGTAGCGAAGATGCCATGTTGCCGCTGGATATGTCCGAATTTAAAGATGAATCCAGCTTGAATCGCTTGTTAGGGTCACCTAGCGGTTATGTCGATAGCGAAGCAGGCGGTCAATTGACGGAGCGCGTGCGGCAACAACCCTATATTATCGTGCTGTTTGACGAGGTAGAAAAAGCCCACCCGCGCATTATGGATATTCTCTTACAGGTGATTGAAGAAGGTCGCTTGACCGATGGGCGCGGGCAAGTGACGACCTTTAGCGAGGCGGTTGTCATCTTAACGAGTAACTTGGGCGCGGAGCATCTCGCTGTGCCGACGATTACCGAAGACATCCGCGAGGAAGCGATGGACGAGGTGCGGACATGGTTCCGGCCAGAGTTTCTCAACCGCTTGGATGATGTCATCATGTTCAATGCGTTGGATAACGACAGCTTGGGCAAGATCTTACGCTTGATGCTCAAGAAAGAAACGCGCATGGCGGAAGAACGCGGCCTCAACCTGACATTTACGGATAAAGCGATTAATTGGATGCTTGACCAGAACGACGAACCAGAATATGGTGCGCGTCCGCTGCGCCGGATTATCCGGCGGTCTGTGCGCGAACCGCTGGCAGATTTTCTGTTACGAGCAAACCCAGAAGCCGGTGCTGAAGTCGTCATTGACGCGGTGAGCGGTAAAAACGCCCGTCTGAAGTTCACGGCGAACATTGACGGTAAAGAAATTAAAATTAAGAAGTAACTGATGCGTGTGTATTTGAGCCATTCGACAACGGAAGCGGATGTTGTCGCAGCGAAGGCGCTAAGCCGTCAATTGGATGCGATGGGGCATGAAGTCTCGCAGTCGTTGGACTTCCGCGAGGATCCCTTGGCGATTAACCGCGAGATGGCAATCCAAAATTGTGATCTGTTCGTGGCGATTTTGACATCTGCATACCAGCAGACGGACAACAACAACCCGGAGCTATTATTAGCGCGTCAATTTGATGTGACGCGCTATTTTCTTATCGCGGAGTCAATCTTCAACGTTCCGCAGGAAATCCGCACAGGCTTAGGGCAGGTCGGCAGCTTTTCCCGCGATACGCAAGGATATAACGATGCTGTCGTCAATGTTCTGGAATACTACGAAGACACTGCCAAGCCGCTCTCGGACAAAGCCAAGGTTGCATCTGCACAAGCCAACACGATTTTCATCACCTATGCGCAAGTTGATCGCCTTATCGCCGCACAGTTGGATCGCCTGCTGCGTAAAAACGGCTTAGTTGCTTACTGGCGCAATCGCATCAAAGACCCGGTTGAAAGTCGGCGCATCACACAGACGGCGCTTAAAGCGGCGCATGTGGTCGTTGCGATTTGGTCCGCGCAGGGGGCAGGCGCACTTGAGCTTGAGCAGGCGGTCAGCTTAGCTCTGCGCGAGCGTAAGCGCGTTATCCCGATATTAGTGGGCGATGTTGATTTGCCGTTGCATTTGAACGATATGGCGTATTTGCGACTGAAAGACTCTGTACTGAATATTGAAGCGAACTTATTGCAGGTTTTACGATGATACGACAATGGCTAGGCGTTTTAGTCGGCGTTATGGGTTTGTTGATCGTGCTGCCCCGCATCGCCTATAAGACTTGGCGCACCCAACTTGTTCTCAACGAATTTGCGTGGGTGCCGCTGTTATTAGGGGGTATTGCGGCAAAAGGCAAGCGTCCGGTGGGACGTGTAGCGGCGCTGGTGGGGATGGTACTCGCTGCCGTGCCATTGACGCGCATCCGGCTTGCGATATTCGATATGGAAAAAATGATGCGGCGTGGCCTGGGTGATGATTATGAGGCACAAATCCCGGCAGTGGTTAAACCCTGCTTGCGCTCGCATCGCTTTGCGCCCTGGCGTGGGCGGGCTGTCCGCGTGGAAGAGGACATCATCTATAAACAAACGTCGCTGCGCCCGTTAAAATTAGACGTTTACTATCCGCCGATTGCGCCGCTGCAAGGTACACAATACCCGGCGGTGATTGTCCTACACCCTGGGGGATGGTATCGCGGGGATAAGGGCGGTTACTTTGCCGCGCATAACCGGCATTTAGCGTCAATGGGCTATGTCGTCTTTGATATTCAATATCGCTTTACATCCACAGACGGCGCGTTATGGCCGGCACAACTTGAAGACACAATTGATGCGATTAAATGGGTCAAAGCACATGCCGCTGATTATCAAGTGAATGTGGATAAAATCGCGCTGTATGGCCGTTCTGCCGGTGGGCAGATGGCGCTACGGGCGGCCTATGATGAAGCGGTACAAGTGGCAGCGGTGGTCGGGGTTTATGCACCTGCTGATATGCGTTATACCGCCTGGGATCATGATCCGCGTGTGTTGGATTTACTCGGCGGCAATGCTTATGATTATCCCGATGCGTATAGCAATTCTAGCCCGATTGACTTTGTGCGGCCTGGGTTGCCGCCAACGCTCTTGATGCACGGGTTTATGGATACGCTGGTTACGCCGCTGCACTCAGAAAGCCTGAACAATGCGCTGCACAGCGTTGATGTGCCGTCCGTGTTATTGCGTATACCCTGGGGGCGGCATGGCTTTGACGCGCCCCCGCTTGGCTTGGGCGCACAGATCACACAATATGATGTGGATCGCTTTTTAGCGTGGAGTCTATACCGATGAGTGACAACCATCTGCCGAATGGCTTTGTCGCCTGGCAAAAGACCTTGGGATACATGGCACAGCATCATAGCCCGGATGCGATGATGAAGCTCATCGCTAAACCCACAGAAAAGGCGGTGTCTTGGTCGGGTACGGTAAGCTGGGGGGCAAATAGCGAAGACTTACGTGATGCGGCTAATCTGCCGGACTTGCTGCGTTTACTCTGGTTAGAGGTTGATCGCCATCACAACATCTTTCATAATGCAGAAGACGCGCAACGGCGGCCCTTTGGTTATAATGATGCTGATTGGTTAGATGTGCCCACAGAGGATATATTGCTGCGTCTGCTATGGACAGTGCGCACAGCGTTCGGCATGGATTGGCATTTTGTCATTGTTTACCAACCGTCAGAAGCGCCGGATTTGCGTGTACAAACGCGCCTTTTATCGTCGGACTCACAGCACCATATCGGCGGGCGTGGCGCGAGCTTATTGGATGCATTACGGGATTGCTTTAGAAACTCAGTCCCCGCCTTTGCAGAGATGATTGAACAAATGGAGAATGAAACGCATGACACAGATTGATACATCGGCCTTTCGTAAATATGATATTCGTGGGCGCGTGGATGGTGAAAACGCGCAGATTACGCCGGAACTCGCACGCCTTGTCGGGCAAGCACTCGGCACTTACTTGCCGGAGCAGTTCGGCACTGATCATATGTTTGTCGGCACCGATAACCGCCCCTCATCTGATCCGCTAAAGGCGGCGATGATCGAAGGTTTAACATCTACTGGGATGAATGTTACTGACATCGGCGCTGTGCTGACCCCGACAGTTTACTTCGCCACAGCAGAGTATGGCGAGAAGGGCGGCGGTGTGATGATTACTGGCAGCCACCTCGACCAACGCTACAACGGTATCAAGATGGCCTATGGCAACTTGGCGCTGGCTGGTGAGCAAATACAAGATTTACTCAAGATCATTCAATCCGGTGAATTTAAAACTGGAACAGGCGCGGTTGATACCGACACTGACATGATCCATAAGCATATGGAGCGCATCGGCAGCATGGTGACTTTGAAGAAGCCGCTTAAAGTCGTCATCGACTCCGGCAATGGTTTGAGCGGGTCTTATGTCCCGGCTGTGCTGGAAAAGCTCGGTTGTGAGGTCGTCGGTCTGTATCTGGAAAGTGACGGCACCTATCCTAACCATCTGCCCAACCCCGAAGACCCGGAAATGACCCAAGAGCTTGAAGCTAAAGTTGTGGAAGTCGGTGCAGACTTGGGCTTGGCCTTTGACGGTGATAGCGATCGGTGTGGTTTTATCGACAACAACGGTCATCATATTGCGGCGGATCGTCTGCTGGCGTTGCTGGCGCGTGACTTGCTCAAGCGAATGCCGGGTTCGCCTATTGTCTTCGATGTGAAGGCATCGCAGGCGTTGCCGGATGCGATTAAAGAATATGGCGGCGAGCCGGTTATGTGGAAATCTGGTCATAGCTTGATGAAACAAAAGATGCGCGAAATTGGCTCTCCATTGGGTGGTGAAGTCAGCGGGCATCTGTTCATCGGCGAGAACTATCACGGCTTTGATGATGCGCCGTTGGTCGCGCTCAAGGCGATGGAAATCTTCGCCGCGAGTGATAAGACCGTCGCGGAAATCTTCGATGAAATCCCTAAGTTAGTCGCCACGCCGGAGATCATCCTCTCTGCACCGGACAACGTGAAGTTCACCATCATTGACGAAATTAGCGAAGCTCTAGCCAAAGATTACGAAGTCGTCACGGTGGACGGTGCCCGCGCTAAATTTGAGGATGGCTGGGGCTTAATCCGGGCGAGTAACACACAACCAGCGATTACGCTTCGCTTTGAAGCGCATAAGCCAGAAAATATGGTGGCGAACATGCAAAAGTTCAAGGCGTTGATGGATGAACACCCGGAGATTGACCAAACCAAGTTTGTCAACCAGATCGAAAAGTTTAGCTAGATCATCAGAGAGGCGCATCCTGCAAGATGCGCCTTGTTACTTACTCGCTTGTCTCAGCTTCGAGCAACCACATATTCCAATCAGCTGCATTTTGAAAAACAATGCGCTGCCCGTCGGCGGCAACGTCCCAATCACCGTTCATAATGGTAAAGGGGATGTCGTCCGGCGTAATGTGTATATGGCTGTCTCCGGTTTGGATGTCATAGCTTGCCAGTGTGTGATAGGGCGTGTTGGGGTCGAATGGTAGATAGTAAAGCGTTGTGCTATCCCGCCAGCGCCACGCGCCGAACCAATCCAGCATTTGTGCTGGGCTTTCGCCTTGTGTATGCAGCAGATAAATGCCGCTTGTCTCCGGCACTTCTTGCCAAAGCAGATGAAACAAAAGATGATTACCACCAGGGGCAACGCTTAGATTACGTAGGTTGATGAACGTGCCTAATGGGGTTTCGCTATCATCCCGCAGATCATAAACGGATAAGGTCGTATCTTGGCTGTTGCCGCGTGTAATGATGAGTAGACGGTTGCTATCCAGCCATTGACCACGCACCCCGGCCCTGGTGATGAGTTGCCGTGCGTTATAGCCGTCCATATCCGCTACCCAAACGGACGCAATCGGGCGGCCTTGCCCCGGTATGGTTGTCCCGGCGGTTGTCGTCCATGTGATGGCGGTGTTATCCGGGTTGATGGCCGGTGTCGCGCCGAGTAAAGGCGTTCTGATTTCGCTGTCGTCGGTTGTATCCACGATGCGTGCATAACCATTGTTGTTGTAGATATTATAGCGCCCATCGGGTGATGTGATGGCGGGGGGCGCTTCGCTGACGATGGCATCCATGCTACCTGCATTTGCCGACCAACGCGATACGCTGGCGCGGGTGCCGGGACTGCCGTCAATGACGTAAAGCGCATCAGGGTTGACCGGGTCCCACCAATGCGCCCAACAACAACGGTCAAAGCCAAGTTGTCGCATTGACCATGTGCTGTTTTGCGGCAACGGTGGCAGCGTCCGCGCAAGTGGAGCGTTAGCTGGTGGGCGCAGGTCAAACGCTAGCGGCCAAGCAGCGGCGTATGTGTTTAAGCGTACCCCCCCGAACGCGGTGTCCGGTTGATCCTCTAAGGTCATCCAACGGCGCGGATTATCCATATCTTGCTGGAAGTAGAGCGAGCCATAACCGCCCACAGTGGCTAATGTATGCCAGTTGGCGCTGATGTAATCAACTGGATTGTAGGCCATACTGTAATCTAACGAGCGGACTTCAAGGTGAAGATGAGGGCGACTGTCACAGGTGCGGTCAGGGTCACCGCTAAGGCCGATGACATCCCCTTGACGCACAAGTTGACCGGGATAAAAAGCCGGGGGGCGCAGTAGATGCCCATACAGTGTAATTACGCCGACTTGCTCATGGCGGATGAGTAGGTTGTGTGGGCCAGCGCCGCGTGCCAGTTCATCCACGCCCACCACTTCGCCATCCGCGACGGCGATAAGGGGCGTGCCACAGGGCATGGGAAAATCCAAGCCGAAGTGCAAGCCTTGCCCGGCACGATACCATTGATCGCCAAAGTTATAAGCGCCCACCGATGGTGATGATGACCAGAAGAGCCAGCGCAGCAACTGCACGATTCATAAAAATACCTCCAAAACAAGTTACGATTAATGACAGGCGATCTGCCAATGATG
>DAOTTT010000029.1:0-6290 GCA_034437635.1 Anaerolineae bacterium
CCTGTATTCGCGTCTGGTGGGGGGGGCGTGGCGTTAATAACGCCTTGTTCCGCTTGGAGCGTGGCGACTTCTTCCGGTGATAGCGTGGAGAACACGAAATCTGCCGGTAGCGGCGTGATCGTCGGGGGGCGTGGCGTCGGTGTGATCGTCGGTGTGAGCGATGGTAACGGCGTGGCGCTCAAAAAGCCCGTGACCGTCGGCGTAGGCGTGGCCGTGTTGGTCGCTGTGGGCGTAAATGTCGCCGTCGGTGGGAAGGGCGTAGCCGTCGCGCTCGGTGTGCTGGTCGGCGTGACCGCCAGATCCGGCGCGTAAGTCGCTACGGCTGCCGCTTGCGTGCTGAAAATCCAGTTTTCCAATGACGGCAACAACGCAGCTAAGGGTTGCCCGGTCAAGCGTTGATAACGGCTGGCGAATGGCTCATCCCCGGCGGGATCACGCGCAATTGCATATAGCGTTTCCGTCCCCTGGAATTGGGCGATATGCCGTACCATGAGCGTAGCTTGCGCCTGCCATAAGGGGTCATCGCTAGCGGTGCGCATGGCCTCTAGCGAGAAAAGCGCCCCGTTGCGGGTGAGCGATTGCACACTTAGCAGGGCGTTCGCGTCACTGGTCGGGCTATAGAAGCGGTTTAATCCTGTGCGGAACCATGCCGGGATGTCTTGACCTTGCCAGATTGGGCGGTAAAAGGTCGTCACCATGCCGTCGATTACGGTGTCGATGGCGTTCGTCTCGACGGTCAGCGGCGTGTATCCGGCGTTACTCAGTAGGCGATTGACGCGATTAGGGATGCAATCAACGCTGACATCCACGCGGCTACCGCTGACACTCTCCGCATCGGCGCATGGATTAATGGGATAATTCAGCGGATCGCTCAGGGCGTAACTAAAGCGCGGGTTGCGCGGCGTGACGACCGTCAGCAGGTCATACACCGGGCGGATCGCGTCGCGCAGGCGGTCAGGGTTAACGGTGCCTTGCGGCACGATGAAATTGATTAATCCGTCGGGGTCTTCCGCGATAACCCAGGGGTTAGCCAGGTCAATAAAGCGCGTCACGCCGGGGATGGTCGTCGTTTCGCCGTCCACTGTAATCTGCCAGGTGTAATCGACACGCGCCGCGAACGGCAGCAAGTTGTCGTTAGGCGGTATCCATGTTAATTCGATCACCGTAAATGGGATGTCGATGGCTGCCGCTTCGCGGATCGTCTCGTCGTCGATGATGCGCGGTTCGTCTTCGCCTTCCGCCTCAATGATGATCGTTAGCGTGTCAATATCGGCTAACGGGCGTTGAATCACCATTTCAAAGTAGAGCGCCACCGGGAACAGCACATCTTCCCGCCAATCCGTGATGTATGCGGGTGCTTCCGGGCGGGGGGTGCTGGTCGGCGGTGCCGGCGTAGGGGAAAGCGTCGGTGTGGGCGATAACGCCGGGGTTTCGGTCGGCGTGGGTTCGTCCGGCGGCGGGATCGGCGTAGGCTCTTCTTGAGCATAGGCAGGGATGGCGACCAATAAAAGCAAAATGATTAGCAAACGGTTCACGCGGCGGCTCCACTCAGGACAATCAACAAAAACATCTGCACGAAATTATAAACGAAGTGAGCGAGGATCGCTGCGGTGGTGCTGTGTCTGTCGCGGATTATGCCCAAAATGTAAGACAATGCGAACAAAAATAAAATCGACGGGGAGAACAAAACCTGAATGTGCAACAGGGCGAAAATGATGCTCGTCAGCACATTGCCGAAGACGGGCTGGAGCGCCCCCCGGAACAAGATTTCCTCACCGATGCCCGCCGCACCCGCGACTAACAAGGCCAGCGCCAACGTATCAATAGCGGCGGCAAAGTTGGCATTCGCGGCGTTGGTCTCCTCTAAAAATTCCGGCGAAATAACGGCCATAACCAGCGTGAGCACGACGTTAAACGCCAGCAATGCGCCGTACATCATCAAGCCGCCGCCAATGCCCCAGCGGAGATCGTCGTTTGTCGGCACGCGCAGCCCTAACCGCGCTAACGCCTGCGGTACATCCCGGCGAATGGCCCACCCGATGCCCAAAAACGCCGCCAATACTTGAATCACCATCTGAAAAAGCACCAAGCCCGCGTCGATGCCGCTTTCCTCAATCGACTCTGCCAGTCCTTCCGTCCCGCCGATCATAATCAATTGTGCGACCTGCGAGCCGACCAACAGCAAGGATAAGATCACGGCGGTGGTATGAACGTGAGAATGAGGGTCAAAGCGGCCACTATTGCCGATCCATTGGGCGAGTTGTGCGCGGGCGCGGTATGTGCTGGTGACGTTATACCCGGCAAAGGCGAACGCCCCGGCCATCACCACGCCTAAGATCATGTTCAGTGTGGAGATTTCTATGCCGGTAGTGGTGCCATCTTCCAGCGTTTGGCCGCTGCTCAACCACGCCAGGAAAACAAATAAGCCCAACATGCCGATGATGCTCACACCCAAGTACAGCAGGCCGCGCATGGCTTTCGCCTGCTTATCATAATCCCTATCGTAGATGGTCACGCTGTCTTCGATGTGGTGATGGTCTTTAATTTGTTTGGCTAAATCGGTCTGATTGGCAAGGTACATCGTCAAGCCAATGTAACCCAACACCACAACATAGATACACAGTAAATCCATAGATACTCCACCGTATAATGAGCCTATCCATCTATTCTAGCAGTTTAGTGGCGATTTTCACGCTGCTTGAATGTACCAACTTGAAATGTACTTGTTAGGACTTTCGCTTGAGATATTTTTCACAATATGGTCTAGTCGTTTTTTCACTGCGGTCGCCAAGAATGGCGACCCTACACCAATGAGCGATTATTCGCGCCCGTGTGACACAAAGCGAAAGTCCTACTTGTAAACAAATATGAATTGTACGAAATCCATCATCCACGCTATGATACACATATCAATTCGTGTACCAAGGAGTTTGCATGATGAAACACCTCATCCGCTTGTTGCTTATTAGCTTGTTCATGTTATTGGCGGTCTCCGCCCATGCACAAGACGATGCCATCCTGTTGCCCGTTGGCGAACCCCTCACCGGGGAAATCACAGAAGAACAGCCGGAAGTCCGCTATACATTTGAAGGCGTAAGTGGCGAAGAAGTCACCATCCGCATGACCGGACTCGCCCCACTGGCCGAAAACCTGCGTTTAGACAGCTACCTCACCTTACTCGACCCAAGCGGCAATGTCATAGAGACAGATGATGATGGCGCAGGGGCTTTAAATGCCTTTGTCGGCCCCACCCGTTTATATGCAGATGGCACACATACCATCGTCGCAGGCGCTTGCTGCAACGTTGGTCGCGGTGGCGGTGGCGGTGGTGGCGGTGCGCCCACAACTACCGGCGCATTTGAAATCGAACTGCAAAAGGTCGAAACGTCATTTGTCAGCTTGGGCGAAGCCTTTACCGTTGAACTCAACTCGCAGAACCCCGTGCATGGCTTTTACTTTGGCTCTGAAGATGCAAGCGATAACTTCTTCGTCCGTGTGAGCGCACGCATCCTTGAAGGCGAAGGCAGCATCTATGCTGAAGGGCGTGGCCCCATCGGGCGCGAGTACTTTGGCCGCGTCTTCGATGCCTTTGGCCGCGAGTCTGTTATCGAGCCAGTGCCGATGGACATTACCGGTGCATATTTCTTCCGCGTAGGCTCTCGTGTGTTCTATCCAGTCAGTGGTGATGTCAGCGAACCTGTTATCACGGATGCCACCGTCGAAGTCATCGTTGAACCGATCAACGCGCAGGCTGTGAGCGTGGGCGATAACCTCAGCGGTGCATTGGACGACAGCAAACCAGTTGATTATTATACCTTTGAAGCTACCGCAGGATCACTCCTGCAATTGAACGGCAGCAGTGACCCCGCTTTAACACCGACAGAGTTTCTCGTTGTCGGCCCGAATAGCCAAATCATCGGCAGCGGATCCACCGCTTACCGCGACCCGGAAAACCGCACCTTTAATCTCGACCCGATGACCGTGACCGAAGCCGGGCAACACCTGGTTATTGTACGCCGCATCACCGAGACTAACGACGGCCTCGCCGGGACAACGGCCAGCTATGAAGTCACCGTGAGTGACAGCAGCACCCCGGTCTTGGCGCTTGGCGTGCCTGTCAGCGATGCGGTAGATGGCGATCAAAACGTACAGCGCATTTATCGCTACAACGGCTCCGCTGGCGAAACCATCACCATCACCTTGTCGAGCAATGACGACACCTACGCGCCGGAAATCAACATTCAATCTCCGGCGGAATTTGAGTTCCAAGGAAGCGGCAGTTTGCTGAACTTCTTCGGGTCGGAGCCGGGCAGCTTTAGCTATACCGTTACCCTCCCGCGTGATGGTTTGTACCTGTTCCGTATTTCCAACGGCAACTATGGGGATAACGGCCCCACATCGGGGGCATTCACACTGACCATCAGCCAGTAGTACGCAAGTAGGGGATGCAACGCATCCCCTACTTTGTTTATCGTATCTATTTACCTACCCGTGATATTTAACATGGCGTTTTGTGGCAATTATTCACCTTGCCATGATTGTAACTACTCAGGTATATCCCGCATCGGCTCAAAGCCGATGGCTACTGTCAAGTCTCGCCTGGGAGGATACCACCGATTTACGGCTAAAGGGGACCACCACCGGGCTGATCTCCAACCGGAGCAAAGCGGCTATGGGGCCATCGCCACAGCGTAGCTGAACTGAGCAAGGGGCTGAATCTGTGAGTGGGTTAACATATTCATATGCTCCCCCACTTGTTTCATCCATCGCTTAAGACTGGTTGGGATGTACTTGGGCATGTTGGCTACTCCTATTGGCTCACTTGCTCTCCCCATTATATTATAAGACTGCCTTCGCCAGGGGGGCGGGGGTGAGGGCAAAGGTATCACCAAATCACGAAGCGCTTATTCCCTGGAAAAGCCTAGGGCACAAAAACGATAGAATCCGCATCCATCACCGGGCGATAGCCAATATCTTGATAGATTTTGTTGGATGTTGGATTGCCAAGATCCGTATACAAAAAGGCGAAGGTGCGCCCACCTGCCAAAATTAAGGCGGTCACCCCTGCCGTGACCGCGCCACCATATCCCCGGCGGCGATACTCCGGCGGGGTATATACCGGACCAACGCGCATACCATGTGGTGTTGGCCCACCAAACCCTGCCATAGAGACGGGTTGCCCCTCAACCACCCATAGATAAATCTCGCGGTGCGGCTCCGGCACAAGCAACGTATCAACGATTTTCTCCATGTCTTCGCGGGCGGAGATCTTGCCGATGGCTTCAGCATAAAAAGCATTATGCCATTTTATGAGCAACGCCCGGTCATCTTGGGTAACACGCCGCAGCTTGCCGGGGACATCCGGCACGGTCAACGTTGTGAGCTTATAAATACGCTGCGGCATATCGACTTGATACGGGATGTTGGTGTGTGCTTGCCACGCTTGCCCGAATTGATGCACCAATTGCTTCTCACCGTTAGCGCCGGGGATGTCGTCGCCGTATAGCGCGTGGACATCTGCGGCCAAGGCTTTTAATGCGCCGGGCACATCGACATTCTGAGCGGGGAGCGATAGTAACACGCTGCGCGGTGGGGTGCGCATGGCGACAAGCGCCAACGTATCCCCCTGCCAGATAGTGACGAAATACGGCGGGATGTCGTTAATAGGTCGGTTGTCAATCTGTGCGCTTAACCCTAAAATCAGGTTATTTTCCGCCTCGTGCACGGATAAAAATGGCAGTGCATCTTGACGAAAGGCGTTAGCATCTGCATAGCGTTTAACGTGCATCAGATCATCTCCTTTTGTCTGTTATTGTACACAACTTGACCTGAAAACCTAACACATGCAGACAATGTGCCCAAAAGAACACGGCAACGATAAGACGGCCTGATGATTTCCAGATCAAATTGTCGTCAGCATATCTAGACAGGTGATGTCTTGTCTTATACGTTGGGTTTTCTCAACAGCGTAACTGTATCAAGATTTTGCTCTTTACCCCAATCTATGATATGCGACTCGACAACTTCCATGCCGCTTGATATGGCGATATGCTTAAAGATAGCCTGCGACATAAAGTTACGCGCATGTGGGTTGTGTCCATAGTTGAGCCGAAACCTTTTCCCCAGAACTCGTCATTTTCTGGTGTTGGATGATATTGAGGCAGGTAAAAAGCCGGCGGCTGACAGCTTTTGAACCCGCCGCAAGCCACGCCATTTTAATGGCAGTGGTTAGGCGGGTTTATCGTAGGCTTTAGCCCGCCTGATGTGTGGCTGGATTTTGCATCGGGGTT
>DAOTTT010000030.1:0-11241 GCA_034437635.1 Anaerolineae bacterium
CGGCGACGGCAGCGCCGCGCAGACCGTGAGTGACCCCAACGTCACCTATAGCTACGCCCAACCCGGCAGCTACCCGGTCACCCTCACCGTCGACGACGGCCAATCTCAGGTCACCACTGACCCGCAGACCGTCGTCATCGAACAATCGGCAGATCCACTTGCTGTGACCTTTACATCACAACAAGATGCTGGCAATCCTTTACTGTTCAATTTCACGGCTAATGCTACAGGTGGTAGTGGTAACTACACTTACTCTTGGGCATTTGGTGATACACAAGTGGCCGATAATCAGCCAACACCGACAGTTAGCCATACTTATGGCGCAACTGGTACATACAATGTACAAGTAACCGTGAATGACGGCACGAATCAGGCGCAGTTTAGTTCTACAATCAATATTGCAAGCCAAGACTTAGAGCCTGTAGTGCCCGAAATCGCTCCAATTACTGGCTCATTGCAGCCTGTTTACCAAAGTGGACAGACACAGGAAACACCACGTGATGTGAATGCATTTGCGCTTGTTGGCGACTCAACAGCAGCTGATCCCAACTTCCTTAATCCATTGGCTGACCCTAATACGACAGTTTTGGATCCTTCAGTGTCAAATCTGGGGCCGTTGCTCGATCGCTATCGGACAACCAACAGTTTTGTGCCGGAGACAACAGTAAACACAGCAGCCGACCTCATCGCTGCTAGTGCTGATCCGGCTTGTGCTGGCGCATCAAATCTAATTTGTGCTATTGATAACCAGAATGCTGCAATGGCGATTATCAATGTTGGTTATCAAGACGCACTGAACGCTACTGATCCAGCAGCTTTCCGTGCAAGCATCGACCAAGCAATTCAGCAAGCGAAAGATGCTGGCGTTGTGCCTGTGTTGATCACAATCTATCCATCCAATGACACAACTGCACAGAGTAACATCGCCGCGCTAAACAATGAGATCATCGCCGCCGCAGAAGCAGCGCAGGTTCCATTGATTAACATCTGGCGTGCTTTTAGTGGTCTGCCCAACAACGGACTCAATGGCACGACACCGTCAGTGTCTGCACAAGGCCCTGGTTATCTCAGTGCAACACCTGATGCTGGTGCAAGTGCGCGTAATACGTTCACATTGCTGACATTACAGGAAATCGTTGACCAAGTGTTTGATGGCTAGAACTTAGCCGTTGATAAACACACTATAATCCATACCATAGAGAAGATGATCTTCTCTATGGTATGGCTATAAAGCGGAGGTTTCTATAAAAATAGAGCTTGAGATATACAAAGGGTTATTTTCGTTTGTATTAGAGGAATTTTATCAAAAGATTGACCAAAAAACTGTTTCTCAGTTAAAACATGATGCAGAGCGATTGACATTTGACTATAGTGGTGATCTATTCAATTTAGAGGCATTAAAAACAATCGCAGCAGCTTACATTGTGTTGGATTTTGACATTCCGCGCCCTAAGGCTTTACTTGGTCATGAGAACTTTACGCGCTTACTCAAAAACATTGACAAAGTAATAGAACCAAAAACTTATCGGACATTAGCGATCAATGCTGCCGGCTCACAATCGAGCGTCATGCAACGCATCAAACAAGAGATTGCTCAATCGTTAAACTTAGAAATTTTACCAGACACAGGAGATTTATATCTACGCATAAGACGCACTAAGCATAACTGGCAAGTCTTGATAAGAACAACACCTAGGCCATTAGCCACGCGCGACTGGCGAATGTATGATATGCCAGGTGCACTAAATGGCCCCCTAGCACATGCAATGACACTGTTAAGCGATGTAAAATCTGATGACACTGTTGTCAATTTGATGTGTGGCTCGGGCACATTGCTTATTGAGCTTTTGATGCAAGAACGCAATTTAGAGTACACACCCATTGGCATTGATTACAGCGCTGATGTCCTTGCAGGTGCAAGAGAAAATATTCAACAAGCAAACGTGATCGCTGATTTTGTTTGTGGCAATATAATTAACGCACCCTTTCGCTCTAATTTTGCAGATGTTGTAATAGCTGATCTGCCATTCGGTCAATTAGTGGGTTCACACGATGCTAATACATTATTGTATCCGCAAGTTATGCAGTCTGCTTATCGCATACTCAAAACTAATGGTAAATTCGTTTTCATCACACATGAAGTGAAACTAGCTCAGAAGTCTATTCAAGATAGACTGTGGTCTAATGTAGAGGAAATTATAGTGTCTCAGCGCGGTTTGCATCCACGTATTTTTATATTGCGTAAAAGAGGATAGACCCCATGATACGTTATCTGATATTAGCAGCTTTAGGGCTTACACTTGCAGGTTGCGCTCAGGAGGAACCCACCATCTTTGTAGTTCGCCTGCAAGTGGATGGTAGCGAATATGTATATCAACATACTGAGCCAATCACTGTTGAACAATTCATTGGGGAAGCAGAAGAAGTTGAGTTAAGTAATTTAGATCGCGTATATCCTGAACCTTGGACACAGATATATGATGGAATACGCATAACGATTATCCGTGTTGCAGAAGAAGAATACTGCGAAGAAATAGAGATTTCGTATCGCGAAGAAACTCAACCCCTGGAAGGTCTCGCACCAGGTGAACAACGCATGGCCCAACAAGGCGAGAACGGCATCGAGCAAATATGCTATCGTGTACAGGTTGAAAATGGTGAACAACAAGAACCTACAGAAATTAGCCGAATTGTATTGCAGGAATCTATTGACGAAATCATCTATGTCGGTCCTATACAAGAATTAGAACCTGTACCCATCATGGGAACGCTCGCTTATGTTGGCAATCGTAATGCCTGGATTATTCGTGGTAATAGTACTCGCAAGCGTCTATTAACGACAACTGGCGACTTAGATCGACGTGTTTTTGCTCTATCTGAAAACGGAGAGCAACTTATCTTCACTCGCGAGACCCCGGAAGATGCGACGTTTAATCAACTGTGGATTGTGCCAGATACAATCACTGTAGAAACTGAGGTTATCCGTCTAGTCCCACAAGATATATTGTATGGTGAATGGGTGCCTAATGCGGAAAATACAATCAGCTATTCCACAGCAGAAAAGCAGAACGCCACACCGGGTTGGCGTGCATTTAACGATTTATGGATTATGACTATAGATCCCGAAACTGGCGACCAAATTCGCATTGAACAACTACTCGATCAATCGTCAGGTGGTATCTACGGTTGGTGGGGAACATCTTTTAAGTGGTCGCCAGATGGTTCGCAATTGGCTTGGGTACGTGCAGACTCTATCGGTCTTGTTGACCTTGAAGTCGGTGAATTGACATCGCCGCCATTGTTCCAATTCAGTGAATTTAATCCCCTGCAAAATTGGTCTTGGCGGGCAGATATTTCATGGTCACCAGACGGCAACCTACTGATGGCAACCACACATGGTCCACCGATTGGCAACGAAGCGCCAGCAACAAGCCCTGTTTTTGACATCCAAGTGACGAATGTCGAAGAAAACTATCAAATTATGCTTGTTGATAAAGCTGGTATATGGTCATCACCGAAGTTCTCGCCCAGTTTGCCGAATGTAGAAAGCCGTATCGCGTATTTACAAGCTAGACAATGGGATACGAGCATCTCTGGTGAATATGATCTTGCCGTTGCTGATCGCGACGGCAGTAATGCTCAGGTGGTTTTTCCAGAAGCAACACAGCCGGGTTTGACCGCCCAAGAGTTTGCCCAGGACTTCACTTGGAGTCCAGATGGAAAGCAAATTGCCCTGATCTATCAGGGTGATTTATGGGTTGTTGATGTCGATAGTGGTAGTGCGTATCGCATAACACAAGATGGCGGAGCTTCAAATCCTGTATGGACACCTTAAGACGATTATTCATCACGCTAATCGCCATTAGCGTGATGTGTGGTAGTGTGATTGCATTGTTAGCTTCCGTAGATCAACGTGATTTTATGCTCCGGGGCTACACAGACCCCACGCAAACTACGGATTTACCCTATCGTTTACCGCGTATGGGAGTGAATGCAGATCTCACACAATATACTGACATAGAGTTAGACCAAAATATTATACTTATGAAAGACATAGGGGTTATATGGGTGCGGCAGATTGTCTCTTGGCGTGATGTTGAGATCGCACCTGATAACTACGATTGGTCACAGTGGGATGTAATTATCGAACGTTTCGCACAGGAAGAAACACTCCATCTTATCCCTGTTTTAGTTGATGCCCCACAATGGCGTACAGAATGTGATCCATGTCGAGAAGACATCTTCTATCCTCCGTTAGTATCCGAAGATTTTGCGCAGTTTGCTGGTGATTTTGCTGCACGATATGGCGATACCATAGATTATTATCAAATATGGGATGAACCCAATATCCGCACAGCTTGGGGGGATGAAGACCCACAGCCATCACGTTATGGGGCCCTTCTCAGCCTTAGTGCAGAAGCCATACGTCGTCATGACCCTGACACCTACATTATCGCAGCGGCACTTGCTCCCACAAGCGAGACCGGACCGCAAAACATCAATGAATTCACTTATTTAGAGGATTTATATCGCCTTGGGTTTACACAATCTGCTGATGCATTCGCAGCAAAACCTTATGGCTTCTCAAGCACACCTTTAGATCGCACCGTAAATCGCACCATGCTTAATTTCTCGCGGATAATTGCCTTGCGAGAGGTTATGGTAAAACATGGTGATGTGCATAAACACCTATGGGCTAGCAATTATGGTTGGAATGCACTCCCAGCAGATTGGCAAGGTGAACCGTCGATCTGGGGTGATGTGTCACTCAACGAGCAAGTGACGTTTACACAACAGGCGATAGAACGCGCTAACCGCGAGTGGCCTTGGCTTGCTGGTCTAATTGTACAGAATTGGCAACCAGATGTCACAGATGATGACCCGTTGTGGGGCTTCTCTCTGTTGGATACAAATGGCGAACCGAAAGCTTTGTATGACAGTCTAGCGTCTTTTAACCAACAACAGCTTGAGGTAGCACGCAATGGGCTTTACAGTGTGCAGTCACCTCATGCACGTTACATTGGAACATGGATGTTCAGTGACAAAGGAGCTGACATCGGATGGATACAAGATAGCCAACTGACTTTTAATTTCTTCGGCGAGGATCTTGCACTGCTCACGCGCCAAGATGATTATGTGACTAATCTATACATAACAGTAAATGACGATCCAGCTAACGCACTGCCTAAAGACATCAATGGCGAAAGCTACTTGCTTTTGCGGAGCGACACCTTAAACCCTAGTCTCAGCTTGGATTTAATTGCCGCTGACTTAGAGCGTACCACACATAGGCTACAAGCTTATGCTGATGAGCTTATCCCTGATGAGGCTATACAACGGTGGCCTATTGTTGGCTATGCTGTAAGCGATGGTGATCTTGCAGCCCCTTACGACAATCAAGTTAATGTTGCATTTTTCGCTTCATTCGTTGCAGCTATTGCAGCTATTGTTATGGTTAGCCGCACAAACTGGCATTTTCTAGGTATTCATCGTGCAATTGATGCGAGTGTCAACTTAACCATAGGGTTTGTAACAAGTGTCGCACTGATGGTTAGCATGTTACTGACTTGGGGCGATGGCACATCAACACTCTTTAAACGAGAAGGCGTTCAACTCGTTTTATCGATGCTTACTGCTGGTATCTTGTATATCAATGAATTTGGGCTTGTCATTGTTGTATGTTGCCTGTTGGTTTTACTGGGGGTTATTTATCAGCGTATAACAACGGGCATAGTGCTTATTGTCTTTTGGGCACCGTTTTTTCTGTTTCCTGTCGAGCTTTATACATTCGCTTTTCCGCTCGTTGAAATTTTACTTTGGGTAACTTTTGGCGCTTGGGTACTCAAGCAGATATCTCATTGGGGATATAGACGACAGACAACGATAGCACAATATCAAACGCTGCATTACACGTTGAATCCTATCGACTGGATCATCATAATCTGGCTATTTTTAGGCTTTTTAGCATTAATTTGGTCGCTAAGATTCGGTGTGGCTATCACAGAATATCGAACATTGTTTGTACAACCGGCGCTCTTTTATCTAATAATGCGAACGACAACACACAACAAAAACCAGATACAAACATTGGTTTATACATTCATTGCCGCTGGTATTGTTATCAGTGGCATAGGCATATTCAATTGGTTGCGTGGTGTCGGCATTGAAGCTGAAGACGGTTTGCGGCGCTTAACCTCAGTTTATGGCTCACCTAATAACGCAGCATTGTTTTTGAGTCGCGTTCTGCCGTTTATCATTGTGTTAGGTTTAGTTAAATATGGAAAAGTTCGCTATGCTGCAATACTGAGCGCCGCCATTATTTCCACAGGTATTTTACTGACATTTAGCGCGGGTGCTTTCTTTGTAGGATTACCCATATCGATCATTGCAATTTTGTTGTTACTATATGGCAAACGTGCATTTTTACCTTTAGTTGGTGTTGGCCTCCTTGCCTTAGTCGGCTTAGTGATTGCTGTTCAAATTCCACGTTTCGAGCGCTTAACGGATTTGTCGTCCGGTACTAACTTTTATCGTATCCGCGTGTGGCAAAGCACCGTAAATATGATCGACGATCATCCAATTACAGGACTTGGCCTAGATCAATTCTTGTATGAATTTCGTGGGCATTACATCATGCCCGACGCATGGGAAGAACCAGAACTCTCGCATCCACACAATATTTTCTTAGATTTTTGGTCACGTTTAGGCGTGCCCGGTGTACTCTTGCTGATGGGTAGCACAATCATATTGGTGCGCACGGTACTACATCAACGCAAGCACTCTCATAATCTTTGGTTAGTGGTTGCCTGTGCTGGTGCTTTGGTTAACACTGTGGCACATGGTTTAGTCGATAACAGTATTTATGTTATTGACCTAGCCTATGTTACGATGCTCATATTTGCTTTATTACATCATACTATGCCGAAAGAGAGTCTGATGGTAAACTCTCCGCGTCATAACAGTCAAAATTAGTGAGGAGTGAATAGGTGCGCATACTTATAACAGGCGGTGCCGGCTTTATCGGGTCACATCTTTGTGAGCATTTCTTAGCCCGTGATGTTCAAGTGATTGCAATGGACAATCTGCTAACTGGTTCATTGGATAATATCAAGCATATCAGCGATCATCCTAGTTTTACATTTATAAGGCATGACGTATCCACCTATATCGAATTAGGTGGTGATTTGGATGCTGTCTTGCACTTTGCATCGCCCGCAAGCCCTATTGACTACCTTAAATTCCCAATCCAAACGCTAAAGGTTGGCGCACTTGGCACGCACAACACACTGGGCTTAGCTTTATCAAAAGGTGCAAAGTATTTACTAGCATCAACGTCTGAGGTCTACGGCGATCCTTTAGTTCATCCACAGCCAGAAACCTATGTCGGCAATGTAGATACCATTGGCCCGCGTGGTGTGTATGATGAAGCCAAACG
Source organism: Anaerolineae bacterium (assembly GCA_034437635.1). Taxonomy (GTDB): domain Bacteria; phylum Chloroflexota; class Anaerolineae; order Aggregatilineales; family Phototrophicaceae; genus J038. Next base: position 7,436 of record DAOTTT010000030.1, read on the forward strand.
TTATGCAGAGGCTATGGTTATGGCCTATCATCGTGTGCACGATCTAGATACTCGAATTGTCCGTATTTTTAACACATATGGGCCACGTATGCGCCTAGATGATGGCCGCGTCGTTCCTAATTTTATTGCGCAAGCATTACGCCAAGAGCCACTCACAGTATATGGTGACGGACAACAGACACGTAGTTTTCAATACGTGCAAGATTTGATCAATGGTATCGTAAAGTTGCTAGAAACAGATTATAACGAGCCTGTTAACATCGGCAACCCATCCGAGATGACGATAAAGCAATTTGCAGAAGTCGTCAATAAATTGACAGATAACCCTGCTGGCATCGTCATCCAAGAAGAAAAGCGTATACAAGGCGACCCCCAGACACGTCAGCCAGATATTTCACGCGCAAAGTCTGTCCTTGACTGGCAACCACAGGTTGATCTCGCAGACGGGCTTGACCGTACCATTCGTTACTTCAGTGAGGTTGTGTGACGACGATAGCTAAGCCACAGTTAAATGTTATTGGCGGCCTAGTCGCATTAGCAATCGCCCTGCTTGTGATGTTGTTGCCCGTTCATGTTTCTGCTGTTGCCATCTGCTTTATAGGGCTTAGCGTTACAATAGTTATAAGTCCCACAGTTGCAGTGGCGTTGATGCTTGTATTCGCACCATTGCGCACACTCGTCGCTACAGAAGCGGCCTTGCCACTCCCATTAGATGTCGGGCAGATTACATTTATTGGTGTGATAGCGGTTTGGTTAAGCTTGATCCTCGTTAAAAAGCACAGAATACAACACCAAATTTCACCTTTGTACGTGGCGTTAGGTGGCTTCTTATTGGCAACAGGTCTGACAGTTATAACAGCCTCCTCTATAGGTAGTTGGTTTGCGGAATGGCTTAAGTGGGGTGTTGTTGCTGTGCTGGCCTTTATCGTAAGCACACTATTTATTGGCAAAAAGTGGAAATTGCTAGTGTTGGTGCTCATTTTTAGTGCAACCGGCCATGCTATTGTCGGATTGTACACTTTCCTTGGTGGTAGCGGCGCACTACATTTAGCCATTAATGATCGTTTCTTTCGTGCCTTTGGTACATTTGGTCAACCTAACCCTTTTGGTGGTTTTATGGGGCTTATAGCGCCTGTCGCGTTGATGATTGCGCTAGGTTATGCTCATAAAACATGGGATACATATTACAAAAACCAACATATTGCATGGCTACCGCTGACCATGACCGCTGTCGTCGGTTTATGCGCATTGTTAATAACGGCTGCATTGTTTGCTTCGTGGAGTCGTGGGGCGTGGCTAGGTTTTATTTTATCTGTTGGTGTAATGATCTGCGCTATACCGCGTCGTTTATCGCATAGCATTGCTGTATTGGTGGCTTGTGTAACATTAGGTGGCTTGCTTTGGTTTAGCGGACAATTACCGACATCAATTACAGATCGAATTGGTAGTGCAACACAAGAAATTTTCACATTAACGGATGTGCGTGGTGTAGATATCACACCAGAAAATTATCCAATTGTAGAGCGCCTTGGTCATTGGCAAGCATCGCTTAATATGGCGCGTGCTAACCCTTGGCTGGGCGTTGGTTTCGGCAACTTTGATGCAGTATACGATAATTATCGACTGATAAATTGGAACATCTCGTTAGGTCATGCCCATAATTACTACTTGAATGTTCTGGCAGAGACTGGCATTATTGGCTTTGCCGCGTATGCGGTTCTTTTTTTGACCATCTACTGGATGACTTGGCAAGCAAGATTAAACCCTGACAGGATGACGCGCTATGCAGTGATTGGCTTGTTGGGAACATGGACTTACTTACTTGCCCACAGTCTGACTGATAATCTATATGTCAACAATATTTTTATACATATTGGTGTTTTACTTGGTTTATTGACATTATTTCATCAGCAATTATCTGGTAGGACAAAGGCAACCATTCAATGAGTCATTCTACTATGGCGACTAACCGACAGTTTCGCACCCCACTTGACAGACCCATATCAGCCATTGCTACACGCATAGGTGGCGGCAAGAAGTCTATAGAACTTGAGCGATTTCTCCGTTTTGCTGTTGTAGGTGTTACAGGAGCCATCATTGATCTGGGCGTACTAACGATACTCCAAGCGACCATTTTACCACCTGCATTTATCACACCTACACCGCTTGATTTTAATCTAGATACTCTGCCATTTAATTTTGAGATTACCGCTGTGCCGCTATCTTTTAACGTGGCATTGGCAACAACCCTTGCTTTCATTGCGGCTGTTCTCAGCAACTTTACGTGGACGACGCTGTGGGTTTACCCGGAGTCACGTGCAAACATCAGGCGCAAACTTGGTCAATTTGCTTTAATTAGTGTGACGGGCTGGCTAGCACGTACATTGTGGATTACTTTAATGTATGTACCAATCGGTGTTTTAGTTACACCCATAGTTGAACCACTTATACAGATTATTCAGGAAGATTTCATCGCAAATCCAGTGACAGAAAAGCGATTCGGCAGCATCACAGCACAACTTGTTGCGATGGGCTTTGTCATGCTGTGGAATTTCTTTGCTAATCGCTATTGGACTTATAGTGACGTTGATTAATGCACACAATAGGCATTGATTATACACCTGCCTATGAACAAGGTGGTGGCATTGGACGCTACGTGCGTGACCTTGTCACCGCTTTAACTGATACTGCTTCTCAAGAAGCTAAATATAAGCTGTTTGTATCAGGCGTTACTGATCAAAAACCATTATTTTTATCTCAAAATGCATCATGGCATACTACACGCCTTTCTCCTAAATGGTTAGCTAGGTTGTGGCATCGAGCACGATTACCCCTAGTTATGGAAACATTTACCGGGGAAATAGATTTATTTCATGCAACAGACTTCGTTATGCCTCCTTTACGCCGTAAAACACGTAGCTTGCTCACGGTACATGATCTCTCTTATCTGTTATTACCAGAAACGGCTAGCCCTGGCTTAAGACGTTATTTGATGCAAGTTGTACCCCGTTCAATTAAATGTGCCGATCATATACTCGCAGACTCGCAATCGACCAAAAACGACCTCATAGCACACTATAATGTCAATGTAGACAAAATCACTGTGTTGTATAGTGGGGTTGATGCACGCTTTGTGCCAATCAAAAAAGACGGCCAAAACACTGATACTCTCATTAAGAAGTATAAGTTGCCACACAACCCTTTCATTTTAAGCGTTGGGACTGTGCAACCAAGAAAGAACTATGCACGGATTGTGCAGGCACTCGCCATATTAAGACAGCAACATGATGTTGATTTGGTGATCGCCGGTGGTAAGGGTTGGCTAGAAGATGAAATGTACCGCGTGATTGACCAAACCCACATGAACGATCATGTACATCTCATTGGCTTTGTCGATGACCAACATTTACCCTGGTTATACAATCAGGCTTCTATTTTCGCCTTTCCATCACTGTATGAGGGGTTTGGATTGCCTGTGCTAGAGAGTATGGCTTGTGGCACTCCAGTTATTACGTCCAATGTGTCATCATTGCCGGAAGTCGCCGGAAACGCTGCTATAATGATCAATCCATATGACGTTGAGGCTTTAGCGTATAATATGAGTAAGATCTTGTCGGATACACAAGCGCGCAAGCAAATGATTGTGCGTGGTTTTGAGCAAATAGAAAAATTCTCGTGGAATAATTCCGCACAACAACTACAAGAAATTTATTTGAACATGTTATAGGGGAAATGCGATGGCAGATGAAGGACGGCGCGTTTCAGAATCGCGCGTTACATTAAGCGTGATGATGGGGCCACAAGAT
>DAOTTT010000031.1:0-16186 GCA_034437635.1 Anaerolineae bacterium
TAAGCAAATCAGAGCATACCTGAGTAGTTACCGTCAAAGCCGGAGAAGTTGACTTACTCTTTAACGGGTATGTGCTGGAAACCGTCAAAGAAGGGGGTGTGTTCGGGGAAAAGTCGCTCATTGATGATAACCCCCACACCACCAGCGCCATCGCCAAAACTGACGCTGAAGTTGTGCGCGTTGATGAAGAACAATTCTTGCTTCTCGTCCACGAAACGCCGATGTTTTCGCTCCAGGTGATGCGCACCCAAGCCCAGCGCACCCGTGTTGTGATGGAACTAGCACTCAAGTAAAGGAACATCATGAGTCAAGATGAGGAACCCACCGGGCTGCGGGGGTTATTGCAATCGCTCGATGAACGCGACAAGGCGCAGATCAAGTTTTTACTGCGCACATTAGGCATTGTGATCGTCTTTGTGATCTTAGCATCGGCTATTGTCGGGGTCGTCGTCACATTGCTTTAACCGTAGTTCACGATCAAACAAAAAGCCCGCAGTTTGTCGCTGCGGGCTTTTTATTTGATCTTAAACGGCAAAAATGCCGTCCCTACGAATGATTTTCGCCATGTAGGGGCGCGATTCTTCGCGCCCGCTATTTCTTTCTCTAGCTTTCTTCGGTGGCTTCCGCTTCTGGATCGTCTTCTTCATCCTCATCGGTAGAAGCATCATCCATTTCATCTTCGTCTTCATCCGCAGGAGCATCGTCCATAGCCTCGGCTTCTTCTGTAGCTTCCGCTTCTGGTGTGGATTCAGCGTCCGGCGTTGCTTCCGCCTCTGGCGCAGTGCGCGTCGGGAACGGTGTCGGGGTCGCTTGCGGCGCGATTTCCGGCAAGTCTAACCCGGTGAGCAGCGAGAAAGAACCCAAGGCTTCGACCAGATCGTTATAGGCGCTGGTGGTCGCCGGGTCGTTAATGTCGATGCCGCCTTCAGGGATTAAGGCGTTGGCAATGTAGAGGTTGCCGGTTTCGCCGTTGAGCAAAACAGCCGCGCCGCTGAGGGCTTCGCCGTCAAAGTTGGTGTAGCTATACGCGATGCTGTAACCGCTGCCGCCCGCCCGCTCGACAGGCTCCACGCTGACAATCTCCGTGTTCGGGATCAGATCTTCGATGTATGAACGGGCTGCATCTTCGTCCACGTTGACGCTATCCAGCACTTCCACACGAAGCTGTGTGCCAGCAGCGGAACCGCTGTTCACGCGGAAGCTGATCGGCTGGCCGAAGGTGCCGTCTGTGCGCACCCAGTTATTCGGATAGCGCAGCACCCAATTTTCAACCTGGTCATATGTACCGCTCCAACCAAAGCGCCCATCTTTAAATTGCTCGTTGACCTTAAACGCATCTTGCATAAAGTCCGTCATATAATACAGCAAATCACGGGCGTTAGCCGGCGCGACGACACGCACGCTATAAATCCATTCGCCATCCGTCCAAGCGGATTGCAAGGCTTGGAAGTCGCGCTGTTGGCGGTCCGTCAAGGCGAATTCGATAATCAGGCGATCATCTTCACTCGGTCGCCCCAATTCCGTCCAGCTTGCATAGCTGCGCCAGCTTTGCGCGAGGTTGGTTTCGTCATAAATGGCGCTAAGGTCTGCGACGGTTTCCACCGGGGTTAACGCACGGTCAACGCCGATTTCAATGAGTGTAACGCGGTCAGGGTTATTCAAGTTGACCGCTGCACGCTGGGCATTGTTAATATTGTTGGTCGCTTGCCACCCGCTAGGCATTTGCACAGCAAAGAGCATAGAGGGGTGTAAGTAATCCTCGGTAAATTGAATGCCGCTAAAGTCATTGAGGGGCGGTGGGAAGGTGGGCGGTGCGGGGGTGTTAGTCAGTTCTGGATTAACGGTGGTGGTCTGCGGGGTAAGCGCGGGGAAAATTAACGAGGCCGCCATAAGGAAGGCCATGCTAATGCCGAAAATATAGATAAGAATCTGGGTTGTATTTTGTCGCTGCATTGATAGCCGACTCCGATTTTATAACAGGTTCAATTGGACATAACAGGTGCGTATGATACCGCAAAAGCGGCATGATGTTAAGCCGATGTCGCTTTTGCGAGGATGCGCTGTACAAAATCGGTCTTGGCATTGGTGTAATCCGGCGCGGATAATCCTTGTGCGACCAGGGTATATTTGAGCGCGGCGTAAGCGTCACGCTCGGCGGGGTGCGCTCGTAGGTAGTCGCGGAAGGCCAGATGATCGCGCCAAAACGCGCTGTCAATCTGCACCAGATGCACATGGGCGATGTGCCCGCGTGCTTCGTCTGGGTTGTCGCCCATCAGCACAAAGTAACGGCGAAAGGGCATAAGTTCTTCGTGTTGAGGCTTGTAGGTGTAGCCCAGGGCTTGGATGTGGGCGTTAGCGTCGGATGCATCGAAGGCGGCGAGATCGTCCACCCCGATCATGATGTCGATGATGGCCTTAGCCGCCAACCCCGGCACGGATGTACTGCCGATGTGGGCGTATTGCGCAGCATCGACTACGCACCGCAGTTGATCGCGTAAGTGCTGGTGTTTTTCCGGCCAGGCCGGATTATAGGTGACGATCTGCACCATGAACGATACCCAAAGCAGGGGACGATCCGGCAGATCGCCCCTGTGTATACTTTAGCGAATGGTCGGATCGCTGATCCACACGTCCGGCGAAACGAGCGTTGCGCCTTCGATGACCAGCGTATTGCTATAGCCATACGGCAATTCGTAGACGTTCAAACCGTTGAACTGGCTCACAACAGGTCTAGCCGCGCCTAGGGCTTGGTCAAACACGGCGATGACCGGTTCGCAGTTGATCTGCTGTGGCTCTTGGCAGATTTCCAGCGCAACCTGTGCCACGCCTAAATCGGTGCGATCTAGCAAGTAAGTCACGCGGACAAAGTTCCAAGAGACTTGTGTCTTGCCGGTTTCATCGCTGACTTCCTCTACAGATTGCTGCTGTGGGATGGCCGTTGCGCCCTCGCCTTGATGCAAACGCACCAATGGGCCGCCGCCGGTCGGGGTCGGTGTGGGGCCAGGACCATTACACCAACTCACGTTGCAATAGGTATTGGGGCGCACGCCGTCTAAGTTGGGCAAGCGGGCGAAAATATCGGGGTCAAGCGTCGTCCAGCGGCGGTCGATAAACAGTCCAAAGTCTTGATCTACCCCGGTAACGTACATCATTGTAGATTGCTGATAGTTGCGATACCATGCGCGGAAGCGCGTCCCACTCGGCATGATGCCCATGTATTGGGTCGTGCCAACGTCCAAATACGAGAAGGCATTCTGCGACTCGGCGGTAAATATCGCGTCTGCTTCGGATTCGATGATTTCATCCAAAGCGCCTTCAGGTGGGCTTTCTGAGAAGCTGTTAATGGTAAATGCCGCCGCCGCGCAGAAGTCGCTGCGCTCGTCCGCTAAAGTGGTATCCACCGTGAAGTTATAGAAGCGGTTGAGGATGAGCGACAGCGTTTGTATACGGGCGTTGCAGCGCCCAAGCGGATCGGTGCTTTGCCAGCCATTAGGCCGGGACCCAGCACCCAGGGCTTCATCCGTGAGTGTTTCCAAGTTAAAGCGCAAATTGAGCAACGACACGGCTTCTGACTCTGGGATAAACCGCGCCCAACCTTCGGGTCGGTTTAACCCGCCATAGACTTCTTCGGCCAATGTCTCTAAGTCGGTACTGATGTCGGCGGCCAGGGTAACGCTGTTCGCATCCACATTGCCGATCCATGCGCCGGGGCGGGTGTTCACACCGTAGATTTCGTTTGCGGTGCGCTCAAGGTCGCCCCGTACTGCGAGTATGTTACTGTTGAGGCTGGTGTCGAAGGCGCTGATGTCGTCGTAGACCTCCGGTAGCAATTGTGTTTCAAGCTCAAATATGAGCGTTTCGCAGTAGTTGATAACCCCTTGCGGCGTTACGGGCGTTAATTCGTAGAAGACCTCAAGCGTGCGGGTCAAATTTTGCAGGGTACGGTTACAGCGATAGATAGCCTCCGCGCCATTCCATCCTTCGGGGCGGCTGTTGGCATCCCCGTAGACGCGATCCGCTGATAGCTCTAAGTCATGCCGGATATTACGCGCCAAGATTTCGGAGTTGGCCGTCGTCGCGCCGAACCAGTTATCCGGGCGCACCCCCGCGCCGAACACCTCTTCAGCGAGCGTTTCATGGTCGAACCACAAATCCGCGAGGAAGGTCCCGCTGCCCGGCTCAAAATTAAACGTCCAGCTTTGCGGGCGATTGCCTTCGCCGCGCACGGTATTTGCCATAATTTCTAGGTCGTTCCGCGCTTGTAGCAGGAACAACTCAAACACATTAGCCTGTTGTATGGGGCGTGCCCAGACGACCATCACGCTGCTTAGGGTGACGATCATCAATAGGAAGCCGATCAGCCGTTGTCGCATAATCTCTACCCTTAATACGATTACCTGTTGCCTATTATACATCGTGCGCCAAAATCCTACAGGCGCGAGCCGGGGCAGATTGCAATCCGCCCCTATATCGCGTTAAAATTCATGCGCTGACCCTCGCAGGTGACAAAACGCCCTAAACTCTGTACAGTTAACGGGTAGACTGTAACTTTTGGAGTAAACCATGTCGAACCAACCCCCACCCGCCGGACAAAAAGGTAATCGGCGGCAAGTGCGCGTCGAATATGCCGCTGACCTAGAGGTAACATTTAGCAATGCCGTGATCGTCGCTAGCACCGCCAACGAATTCGCGCTGGACTTCCTGGTGCTGCTGCCCAATAACCCGCGCAGCCGCGTTAAGCAGCGCATCGTCATGACCCCCACCGGGGCGAAATCCTTCTTGCAGGCGCTCGCCAAGCAGATCGAACGCTTTGAAGCACAACACGGCGAAATCCGCACACCGCCGACTTTGGCCGATCAACTGTTCCGGGCGATTGCGCCCGACGACAACCCACAAGACGAGGATGATGATGAGTAAGCTCGACGCATTGCTGCCCATCGCTGACGACATCCGCACGCGCTTTACAGCGCTCAACGAAGCCCGTGACGCAGCCATCAGCCAATCGCGGGAGTTGATCCGTCATTGTGCGGAGTGCATCCGCGCCATTCATCGCCGCGATTGGGACAAAGCCGCCGAAAAATTCGCCATCATCCGTGACGGGGCGCAGACCCTCAAAGACGGGGTGCGCAATTACCCGGAGTTGTATCACAGCGGGTATACGCAAGATGCGCTTAAAGAGGTCGTAGAAGCGCACGCGACTTACGCCATCATCCGCGAGGAACCACTGCCCGACCGCGCCGCGCTCGGTGTGGAAGCGTCTACATACTTGCTTGGCCTTGCGGAAGCAGCGACCGAGTTGCGCCGCTTCATCCTGGATATTATGCGCCGGGCCGAGCAGCACAGCGACGAAGCCGAACGCCTGCTGGATTGGATGGATGCCATTTACGATCAATTGGTGACGTTCGACTTTCCCGACGCGATCACGCATGGGCTACGGCGGCAAACCGACATCGTGCGCGGCGTGCTAGAGCGCACGCGCGGCGACCTGACAACGAGCTTGCGCCAACAACGGATGCAGGACGCACTCGCCCGCTTTGAGGCGCAAGTTAACCCTGCGGAACGCCAATAGACGCGATTATCGCATCATAAATCGCTAACGCCGGGGTGAAGCTGTCGTAATCCGCCCCGGCCAAAGCATTGATGATTGCCTCTTGTGACATATCATCGCTGATGACGAACGACTGCACCGGGAACTCCGCGCCGATGTAATATTGGTTATCGGTGGATAATCCCTGGAAGACATAGGTCAAAATCCATCGAAAAGCCACGATAGCGATAACTGCTATCCAGTTCTACGCCGTAATCTTGGGCACTCGCGGGGATAATCAGCAAGAGTGCTAAGAGCACGAGCCACAGTTTGCGCATGGGAACACCTCCATTGATTTTTTTCTTTATCGCAACGCACTTTATGAAGTATAATCCTTTTCAAAATATAGCACCTCAAAGTCCGTTAGACTATGCGGGTAACTGTGTATGATGATATGGAACAAATATCGTGAAAAAACAACTAAGCCTGCTGTTCGTGCTGATGCTGGCCTTGGCCGCGTGTGGCGGTGACAGTAACAACGATGAAAACACAACCGCCACGCCCGTAGAGGACGTGCGCGAAGACTTAGGCGGCAGCGGTCAGCGCGTTGAACCGCTGGCCTTGCCCACCCGTGACCCGGATCAAGCATGGATCGCCGCTAATGAGCCGATCTTGGCCGATAACGTCTTCCGGGTGGCGAATTTAGGTCGCATCGACCCGGACGGCACGACGACCGTCTTCGCGCACAGCTTCAGCGCGGATGGTACGCAGTTGGCGCTGCTCAATAACGATTTTTTGCTAGGCTATGACCTCATCACAGGCGAGTCGATCTTCACCAACACGCGCCAAGAGACCACATCGCTTTACTTTTCGCCGGATAAAGAGTCGTTTTTCGCGTTGACCGCTTCAGGCGAAGGGCTGGTCTTTGACGTAGAGCGCGGCCAACGACGCTATACCTTCCAGGCACACCCGGCTTTTTCGCGCACCACTGCCTATCACGCGGCAAGCGGCCTGCTGGCGGTCGGTGGCACGGATGGCACGATCAAAGTATGGGATATGATCGAGCGGGTTTCACTGGTGACGATCGACGCGCACGAGGGCGGCGTTGGGCAGATGCGCTTTAACGCCGATGGCACTCGGCTAGCCTCCGCCGGAGCCGATCAGCAAGTGATCGTATGGGATTGGCAAAACCGCGAAGCCTTAATCACGGTGGATAACGGCAGCCCGGTGACCAATCTCGCCCTCAACCCGGTGGGTGATCTGGTTGTGATGAGCGGCATCGACTTTGCGATGGTGTGGCAGGTAGAAGAAGGTACGTTCTTATACACTTTGCAGCTAGGCGAAGGCGGCGCGAGTGAAGTGCTGGCCTTTAGCCCGGATGGGCGTTATTTAGTCACCGGGGGCACCGCGTTGGATACGGTCATCTGGGTAGCGGAAACCGGCGCGGTTGCGCTGATGCTGGAAGGCGTTGGCGGGCAACGCATGAGCGCCGCCTTTAGCCCGGATGGGCAATTGTTGATCGTGTCCGTCCTCGGCCAGCCCGTCAACCTCTATAACCTGGCCGCGCTCACAGAGGAGACGGTGCAGCAAGCCGCGCTAGATGTCGGCTCACAGAACATCGTCAATGTGAGCTTTAGCCCGGACGGTTATGTGCTACTGTTCTTTGATGCGGCGGGGATCGTCTACGCCTGGGGCATCGCACCAGAAACTTAAACGCCATCCTTGACGTATACACTTATAATACGGGGTCTCATCATTCCCTCATCTGGTGGCAGTGGCGGACTCCGTTATACTGAGTAAGGTACGTATATGAGAAAGGATTGCGAGTTGATGCCCAAACGATTATTTGTATTGGCGTTATTGGTGCTGATGTTAGCCACCACAGTCAACGCCACCCCCATTGACGACTTGAACGACCTCGCCCAATATTACCCAGAAGACACCATCGCTTATGGTGTCTTCCGCTTGGATGACGGTTATCGCGACACGCTGCAAAGCGTTATCAACCTGGTGGGCGAAAACTTCGCCAGGGATGAGTTTGTCCCCGCAGTTTTTGAACTGCCGCCGCTGCCAATTATTTTGGATCAAGTTCTGTTAGGTGGTTTAAGCGAATTCCTGGACCTGGACTTCAACGCTTGGACGGGCGATAGCATCGCGTTAGGCTTGCTCTCTCCGCTGGAAGCTGAAGCCGTCTTAATCACCCTGGCCTTGAGCGATACGGACGCTTTCTTGGCCGATATTGCCGATACCTCGCCCGACTTAGCCGAGGTGGAGATTACGCAAGTGGACGATGTAACGCAGGTCACGCTCACGTTCTCCGGCGATAATCTGGAAATCGTCGTTGCGGATGATACGTTGTTCCTGGCTGAAAATGTCGAACTCGCCTTAGCTGCGGCGACCGCTGACGGTGCAGGCTTACTGGATAACGCCATGTTCAACGACACAATGACGCAGATGCCGGGCGATGAATATAACGCCCTGGCCTACATTGACGGCCAACGCTTGAGCGACGAATTCTTGCGGCTTATGGCTGAGTTCGATGATATGGGCATGTCCGCGATTTTCGAAGCAGCCAATATGAGCGAGACGAACGGTGCTATCGGCATCGGCCTCACGGCATTGGATGGCCGCACGTTGGCGCTTGACCTGGCGACGGTGCCCACTAACCCTGATGCCTACACCGCACGACCGGGTTTTGTGCTGCAAGAGTCTGTCAGCGCGGGCTTCGCCGCGAACATCCCCGGTTACACGCAACTGCTCATCCACGATTACGACATTCAAGCCGACTTCCAAGCGGTGATTGATGCGTTGGACGCGACCATGCCCATCTTGCAGTCACAATTAGAGGCCATCATCGAAAACCAAGATATGGGCTTTGGCCCGGAAGCAGACATGCTGCGCAGCCTGGACTTAAGCACGATCAACTTAGGCGGCGTTATCAAGCATAGCATTATCCCACTGTTCGCCGGGTTCACCGGGCTGAACTTAGAAGATGATGTGTTGGCCTGGATGACGGAAGACATCGCCTTGACGACCAGCATCATCCCGGTGGATGGCGACCTGGGCTTTAGCTTTGACATCACTTTACTCGCCGCCACCTCAGATATTGAGGCGAAGACAACGGTTATCAACGCGCTAGGCCGCGCCGCGCAGCTTTACGGCATCCCGCGTGTCTTTGCTCAAGACAGCATCGCCGTGAGCTTCCCGACGGTATTGCCGCAATTGGTCAGCATCATCACCGGCCTACCGGACGATGTAACCGCAATTGAGGCGTTGGATTTCGTCGTCGCGGCTAATGACGATATGCTTGCGATGGGGTCACGCCCTGGCGTGGACTTCGCCCTGAGTGGTGAAGGCGATACGCTCGCGGATAACCCTGTCTTCCAATCAGCGGCGGGTTACATCGTGCCGGATGCGTATACGGTGTGGTTCGTCAACGGTCAAGAGATCGCCAAGGGCATTGAGTATCTGCTGCCGCTGGCTGGCGATAACGCATATGACCAGTTTGATATTCTGTCCTTACAGTTCCTCGTCGCGCAGATGGAAAGCATGACCATCAGCGCCAACATGGACGAAAGCGGCGCGACAGCTAGCCGCCTGACGATCACCTTAGCGGAAAATGTCCCGTATATGTTGCCAGAGGCTCCCATCGGGAATGTGTTAGAAGAACCACGGCCTACGCTGGCTCCGCCAATGCCCACCGCAACGGCAACACCCGGAAACTAACGAGGAGACCCATACTTTATGAAGCGTTTACTGCTTTTAACCCTATTCGTGATGATGCTCCCGTTGGCGGTGCAAGCAGCCCCGGCAGCACAAGACCAAGACGAAAGCGAATTCATCGTTGATCTGGCACAGTACGCGCCGGATGGCACTACGCTATATGCAGCGGTACGCACGGATGTCGGCTACTTCGATACGTTGAGCGCCGTTGCCAATAACATCATCGCGCAACTGCCGCCGGAAGCCGGCGCGGAGCCGATTGACCTCAGCGCGTTGATCGCGTCTGAAATTCCATTTTCTATTGACTGGCTCGGTGACGCAGCCGCCGTTTACCTACCCTCCCTAGAAGATGCGCTGTTTAGTGGCTTGGAATTCCCGTTCATTATCACTGCGAGCTTGGCGGATGTGGACGCGGCAACCAACTTCTTCGACAGCGTTTTAACCGATGGTGTCACCCGCAGCGAGCTAGACAATGGCGCGATTTTCTACGAGGCAGAAATCCGCGTTGATCCGAGCGTTTTAATCGCGGGTGATGTGGTATTCATCGGCGTATTCGCCCCGAACTTTAGCAATGTTGTGCTGCCGGGCGACGACCTGCGCGACCTCTCGCAGAGCGATGCCTTTGCTGATGCCATCGACGCGCTGCCAGAAGGTGACGCTTATAACGCCTTCGCCTATGTTGATCTCGGTGCTATTGGTACATTGGTGCAAGATGTACTGCCGATGTTGTCCGGGCAAGGCTTGCCGCCGGAACTGGCCGAGATTGACCTTACAGAAGCCTTAGGGCAGTTAGCCGTCGGCGCGGTGATCTACGATGAGCGGGCACTCATGCTCGACATCGCCTTGACCAGCGAAGCCCTGGCCGACTTCATCGCCGCTGAACCCGTAGACTTAGACCTGCTTGAGCTAGCCCCGGCGGATACTGTAGCGGTCATCCAGGGGACGGCCTTGGGGCCGCGTGTCATCGAAGTTGTGGAGATCTTCGCCACGCTGGATGCCCTCATCACCTCGTTTGAGCCGTCCGCTTTTGACGGCTTTGGGCCGTTGCGCCCGGCCAGCATCAGCACCTTCCTGCGCTTGAGCTTTGAAGGCACTTATGGCATGGACTTAGACGAAACCCTGGGCGCGTTGGATGGCGATTTCGCCTTCTACCTGACAGCCAACTATAACGCGGAGTCCAACAGCATAGACCTCGGCAGCAATGCGCTGTTGGTCAGCAGCAACCCCGACAACACCGCGCAATTTGTCGAAGAACTCACGGAGATCGTCACCGAGTCCTTCAACGCGGCGACGTTTGAAGACGGCATCTTGGACATTCCGTTTGGCGCGGTGATCTCCATGCCGGACTTGCTGACGCTCACAGTAGCTACAGACGATGAGATCGTCGTTGTAGGTAGCCCGCAAGATGTCGATTTTGCACTGGAACCGGGCGATGATTCGCTGTCGGCGACAGATGCCTTTGTCTATGATGACGAAATGCTCATCTTAGACGATGCGATCAGCGTATGGTATCTGGCGACAGAGCCGATTGTCGCTTTGGTTGATGACTTGATCGACGCGGAGATTTTGAGTGAATCTGAAGCGGGTCAAGTCGGCCTAGTTACACTTTTGGTTGGCCTGCTGGACTCCGCCACGATCAGCGCGGCGACACCCGACGGCGAAGCCTTCGTCATCCGGGTGACGTTGACCTTCGCTGCGGCTGAATAGCCAGAGCACCCCCCAAAAAATGGAACGCTAAGCCGTCGATGCGCGTCTATATAAGTGATCGGCGGCGTGGATGTTTGTTTGCATTCCTAACGGCAACTCTTCTAGTTAGGCGCATTCCCAATTAAACGTTCTGGCTACCCAATCAATTCTACGCCGCAATTTTAGCAGATCGTCTTATCCCACATGGTACAATCGCTTCTGTAAGGTTGAAGGATTAGTCATGATTACATACAAAACGGATTTAGACGGTGTTGATTGGGCAGCGATGGCCGCCACGTTGATAGAAGATAAATTCCATAATGGGCGCAGTGTCGCGCAATACGAAACGTCGTTTCGCAACAGTTACGCCACCTGCATCGCCTACGATGGCGGGCATATCATCGGCACAGCGCGGGCACTATCCGATGGTGTGTGCAATGCTTATATCGTCGATGTGTGGACGTATACGCCCTATCGTAAGCGCGGCAATGCCCGGCAGATGATGGCGCATCTCTTAGAGCAATTACAAGGCCAGCATGTCTACTTGTGGACGGACGACATGATGACCTTTTACGAGAAAATCGGCTTTGAGCGCGATCATGCAACGGGCTTTTTTAAAGTCGTCGGGGATTGGCTTAAGGGATAACCGCAACACCAAACCGCGAAAACGTAACTACTCAGGTATGCTGTGATTTACACGCTGCCCCGGTTCAAAACCGGGGGCTGCAAAGCCCGTAAACGGGCTGTATAAAATGATCTTTCGCGTTGACAAGCCCGTGAACGGGCTTCCTAGCGTTTAATGTAGCCATCGGCTTTGAGCCGATGCGAGATATACCTGAGTAGTTACGCGAAAACTTTAGACGCGCTTTTTACCGCCGGAGCCGAGCGCCTTACGCACGCTGCTTGTATCCACGTCGGGGCTACCGGATACGGATTCATAGAAGGCTTCGTCATAAGCGCGGGTCTTGACGACAACCGGCATCGGGACGGCGTGCCCCATAATAATCGCTTGTTGCTTAGTATCCAGCCGCGCCAACACTTGGCGCAAGCTGGATGCGCCGCTCACGCCATTGAGCACGGCGCTGATGTCGCGTTCGTTATCCAGCAACGCCGTAACGCGCGTCCCGACCTGGCTCATCACTTCTTCGTCAATTTGGCTGGGCCGCTGGTCAACGATCAACAACGTGACCTTATACTTGCGCATCTCGCGGGCGATGATGCCAAACGTCGTCTGTGAGGCCACCATAGGATCAAGGAATTTGTGTGCTTCTTCGATGACGATGAGCAATTGCGGCGGCTCTAGGCTGGCATCCCCAAGTGAACGCTCCATTTTTTCCACGTACTGCTCATGGATGCGGCGCGTAAGGTAATTGGCGACCAGCATATACGCCTCTAACGAATTGCCATAACGCCCGAACTCCAGCACGACGGATTTTTCCTGCTCCACCAGCAGATGGACGATTTTCGTCACGCTGTCGTCCACTGGCTCCGGCGTGAGGAAGCCCCACCGCTCGAAGCGTTGTAAACGGCGCTGCAACCCGGCCAGTGTCCCCGCCATGATGTTCGTATTTTCCGTGATCTGCTCGATGTCTTCCGTTTTGCCTTCCAGCAGACGCGCCACCCAATCATCATCCCACGCCTTTTTAAGCGTATAAGCCGCGTCGATCATGGCATCGGTGATGTTCATCGTGCCGCGCAGCATGGCGATGTCCTCCGGCGTGATGTCGGCATAGCATAGCTTCACCTCAAAGTCATATTTCGCCTTACGCCGCCGGGATGATTCTGGATCAAGCGTGATGATCGTCACGCGATCCGGGAACAGTTGCGCCAAGCCTTTGACGTTGTAGCCGTTCTCGCTGGTGATCTGCCAGCCGTAGTCGTTGTGCATATCAAAGATGAGGTTCACGCCCATCTTACGGCTGATGACACCCGACAGCAGCACCCGCGTGAGGAAGCTCTTACCCGTGCCGGATTTGCCGAACACGCCGACGCTGCGCTCTACCAAGCGCCGCATATCCAAGTTGACCTGCGTTTCTTCCAGTTCTAGCGGCATCCCTACGTTAAAGTGGGTGGCATCCTCATGGCCGAACACGTCGTTAACATCGGTCACACTGGCGTTATACACCCGCGAGAAGTGGCCGGGGATGGTCTTCACGGGTTTGGGCTTATCTTCGTCAAAGCTCAACATGGGCGCGACGTAGAGCGTGCCATAGGCTACCGTCCCACTGTAGACCTCCCGCATAAACGGATCGCTCATATCCGGCGGGTCGTTCTGAATAGCAGGATTGGTGGTGTTGAGTTCGACATCGGTCAACATGCAGAAGAATCGCTTCTCCTGCCCATGCACTACCACATAACGGCCAACGGCCAATTCTTCTATGCTCTGCGCGGCTTCCAAGCGGACAATCAACCCTTTGCTGAGTGAACCGCCTACCACCACACCTAAATACCCCGTTTCGTCAAAGGCGGGCGCACCGCGTGGGAACCAGTCGTCTAAATTTATACGTTCATCTGTCATAAAGTGGAATATCCCATCGTGTTGAGTAACTTACGGATGGCGCTATCATAATCTTCTGCGCTCTCGGATTTTATCGGGATGGATTGGATCTTTTGTAACGCGCCGACAATGTGCTGTTGACGCGGGTCTAAGTCGGTCTGTTTGTCCAGCACATAGCCCGGATGCGTCAGCGTGACGATCTTACAATGGGCAGCCAACGCCCATTCGATCTCATCACAGACGTTAGGGCTTTGTAACGTTTGCGGGCCGATGACGCAGACAAAGTAGGTGCAATCTTGCACCCGTTCCCTAAGTTCGTCTTCCCAGTGTTTGCCTACGGGAATATCTTTATCCACGAAGACATCCACCATGCTATCCGCGAATTTAAGCCGCGCTTCGACCAGCAAGGCTAAGGCGCTGCTTTCTCGGCGGCGATACGACACAAACACCGCCGGCGCGACTAAGGGCGCATCCAAAAGCGAGAAGGCTTTTTCGGTGAGGATGTAAGCATCTTCTTCCTGTCTACCAGCATGAGCGCGAGAAAGCAACAAATAGCCAAAGGCGATCATCAACGGCGGCGATGGCATCTGCTCGCCCCACTTCGCCTTGAGTTCGGTCGAATTCTCTGGGGAATTATCATCATAGCGATACCAAGCGTTTCTGACGATTATATATTCACTACTCACGCCTTTTGTGACCGTCAGATACGCGAGATCCCGCGCAAAGGTATGAATGCGCTCAATGGCATTTTCCGGTGCGGGTTGTTCCAGTGGATTATCGATCACAAAAAGCTCCTAATGGTAAACGGGTTCATCACTCACGCGGATGGGCTTCCGCTGGATGTGCAAATGCTTGCACGCCACCTTGAGCGCCTGTGTGGTGAACTTCTTCAAGTCGCTCCAATCTGGCGAAGCCCCCAAGTTATGATGCCCATCCCCAGGGAAAACGCCCATAAAATAGGCGGGCTGATCGTGTTCGGGGTCGTTTTCGATTAAATATGACGAAAGCTCCGCCGCCACCGCCAAAACAACTTGCGGCTTAGTGTGAGATTGCGGCTCTGGCAAATAGACCATCAGCACATGCTTATAGTCAATCATGCCGACGCTCTCGCAGTCGGTCAGCACAACGGCGATATACGGGCCAATGACATACCGAGCAACCGGGCGAGCATCGCGTAGTGTGGGCATATACATAAGTGAGCACCTCTTTAAAGAACACTAATTTATGCTGGAAAACTAACGGCACCTGGGTTAAAAACAAAGGCACTGTTTATCATCATTATACAAGGATCATCATGCAAATTATCGTCGCATCGACCAACCCGGTCAAAATTGACGCTGTACGCCAAGGTTTTGCCCAAGTGTTCCCTAAAGCCAAAATCACCGTTGAAGGTATCAAAGTCGCATCCGGGGTGAGTGACCAACCCTTAAGTGATGACGAAACCCGCCAAGGCGCACACAAGCGCGCACAAAACGCCCGCCGTTCGCGCCCCGGTGCGGATTTTTGGGTCGGCATTGAGGGCGGCTTAGAAGAACACGAGCGCCTCATGCACTGCTTCGCGTGGATGGTCGTGCAAGGCCCCAAACGCCAGGGCATCGGGCGCACTGCAACGTTTATTCTCCCGGAGGAAGTCTCGCAACACATCCGCGCTGGCTACGAACTCGGTGATGCCGATGATATGGTATTCGGTCAGACTAACTCCAAGCAGCAAAACGGCTCCGTCGGCCTGCTCACTGGGGATCGCATCACCCGTACTACGTATTATGTCCCGGCTGTGGTGCTGGCGCTGATCCCGTTCTTGCAGCCACAATTTAACTTTACCCCTTCGCAAGAATTAGCTTAAGCACGTCCCCCGGCATCCACAACGCCGGGGGACACGATAAGCCTTATGGCACGCGATATGATGCTTGTGCTTCGCCGTCCGCGTTGAGCAAGGTAATCACATCGCCCGGCTCAAATATCGCTTGATCCAAGCCCCAGTAAAATACAATCGACGTGCTATCGCCATCACGGGTGTTGATCGTCACCCCCGCACCGCTAAACAAGCGCACCGCCGGGAAGGTGAACGTGTTGCCATCTAGGTCAACCAACGTCCAGCCCGTTACATCGACTGATAAGCCGTTATTGCGGATCGTCACCGCCTCGCGGGTAATATCACCGGGGTTGATGGCCTCGACAATTTCAATATCGGAGTCCACCGCTGTCGGCAGGAGCGTCACCGTCGGCACAAGGGACGGCGTTGGGCTGATCTCCGGTGTGGGCGAAACCGCCGGGTCGGGCGTATTGGTCGGCTCAGGGGTGGGGGTTTCGGTGGGGTCGTTGTTCTGCGCGATGAACTGCTCCACCGGGCATCCTTCCAGCGGGACGATAAGCTGATCGCCAATTTGTAGGTTACGGGCTGCGTCATCGTCCAGGCCGTTGACGGCCATCAACTGGAAGAAATCGACTTCATATTCTAATGCAACGGATGACGGAAAATCGCCGTCAGATATGGTGTGGTAGATGCAGCCTGCGGGTAATGCCGCCGCGCTGGTATCCGCCGCATCATCGCCACCGCTCGGCGCTTCGGCTGTCGTCTCTGGCGCAGCCGGGATGCCGCTGTTGGCTGTGGCCGGGTCGATGCCCGCGCCTTCTAACGCTTCATCAGGGATGGCAACCACTGCCGGCGTGCCGGGTAAGGGGGTCGCCGTGATAATCAACACTTGGGCGGTCACGTTGGGGTCGGGGGTCGCCGTGACGACAACCTCCATCAC
>DAOTTT010000032.1:0-8585 GCA_034437635.1 Anaerolineae bacterium
GCGATAGCGCACAACAACCCGCCGCCAGCGATAACGGCGCATCAGGCAGCGAAGCCCCCGCCGCTGCATCGAATGGCGCGGCGAGTGGCTCATCTACCACCCCGGAAGGCCGCATCAAAGCGTCACCCGTTGCCAAAAACATCGCGGAAGAACGCGGCATCGACCTCGCCCAAGTCAGCGGTTCAGGTCCCGGTGGGCGCATCGTCAAGGCGGATGTGGAAAACTTCGACCCCTCCTCCAAGGCGAAGCCGACCGCACAACCCGCCGCCGCACCCGCTAGCGCCGCCTCCGCGCCGACTTGGGGTAAAATCCCGCAGGATGATGTGGAAGTCGAAGACATCAGCCGGATGCGCAAGGCAATTGCCGATGGCACCATAAACAGTTTCACCAATATTCCGCACTTCTACATCAACCGCGAAGTGGACGTTGAGCCGTTGCTCGCCTTGCGCAAGCAGATCAACGCGGAACTGGAAAGCGAAGGCGTGAAGGTCAGCGTCAACGACATGATCCTCAAGGCGACTGCGCTGGCGCTGAAGCAATACCCCAACCTCAACAGCCATTATTACGGCGATAAGATCGTCCGTCACCAGCGCATCAACATCGGCATTGCGGTGGCCTTGCCGAATAACGGCTTGGTGAACGTGGTCGCCCACGATGCCGACCAACGCAGCCTCAGCGACTTGGCCGTGAAGAACAAGGCGATGTTCAACCGCGCCCGCGAAGGCAAAATCAAGCCGGCCGACATCAAGAACGCCACCTTTACCATCAGCAACTTAGGGCCGTATGATGTCGAGTGGTTTAGCGCCATCATCAGCGCACCGGAAGCCGGGATCATCGCCATCGGTGCCGCCAAGAAGAAGCCGGTCGTGCTGGCAGACGGCACACTCGGCGTAGGCACCCGCATGAGCCTCACCCTCAGCATTGACCATCGCGTGAGCGACGGCGCGGAAGGCGCACAGTTCATGCAATTGCTCAAAGATTTGCTGGAAAATCCAATGCGGTTGTTGGTTTAATCCTGGCATTGGCATATGATTTTCAGGGCGTATCCGTTTGGGTGCGCCTTTTTTGTTTGGGTAGAAAGCCGCCCCGGTTCAAAACCGGGGGCTAGCAAAGAGCACAGCCCGTAAACGGGCTGTGGGTCGTATGTAATAGGGTTTTATGTAGCCCATTCATGGGCTTCTAGCGTTAGCCATCGGCTTTGAGCCGATGCGGGATATACCTGAGTTACCGATGCACCGCCGCCCCCCAAATGATGATAATTATGGATACTTACGGCTCAACATGCGCGGGTAAGGGATCGTCTCGCGGATGTGCTCCAAGCCACAAATCCAAGCGACGGTGCGCTCCAGGCCGAGGCCAAAGCCCCCATGCGGTACGGACCCAAAACGGCGCAGTTCTGTATACCAGGTGTAGTTTTCCGGCGGGAGTTTGTGCTCGGCGATTTTCTTTTCCAGCAATTCGGCATCGTGGATGCGCTCACTGCCGCCGATGATCTCGCCGTAGCCCTCCGGTGCGAGCAAGTCCACGCTGCGGCAGACCTCCGGGCGGTCGTCTACGGGCTGCATGTAGAAGGCTTTTACCGCGCTAGGGTAGTGATAGACGAAAACGGGCTTATCGAACATCTCCGCGAGGGCGGTTTCGTGCGGGCTGCCGAAGTCTTCGCCCCATGTGATCTTGAGCAGGTTTTTTTGTGTGGGGTCGTCGGTTTCGTCGTGCAGCTTTTGCAGGCGCTCGATGGCCTCATCGTAGCGGATGCGGGCGAAGGGCGCGACGGCCTTTTGCAGCGAGGATGTATCACGCTCAAGGATTTCGAGTTCGGTCTTGTGTTCGCGCAATACCGTTTGGATGGTGTGGGCGACGAGTTGTTCTTCCACGTCCATAATTTCCTCAAGGTTGAAGAACGCCATCTCCGGCTCTAGCATCCAAAATTCCATCAGATGGCGGCGCGTCTTTGATTTTTCCGCGCGGAAGGTCGGCCCAAAACAGTAGACCTTGCCGAAGGCGGCGGCGTTGGCTTCGTTATAAAGCTGCCCGGTCTGCGCGAGGTAGGCGGGTTCGCCGAAGTAGTCGATCTCAAATAAGCTGGTGGTGTCTTCCCCGGCGGAGGGCGTGATGATAGGCGTATCGACCAGTAGATAGCCGTTGTCGTCCAGCCAGCCGCGCAGCGCCCGGATGATGGTGGCGCGGATGCGCAGAATGGCCCATTGGCGGCTAGAGCGCAGCCACAGGTGGCGGTTATCCATTAAAAACTCGACACCGTGATCCTTGGGCGAGATGGGGTATTCTTCCGCTTCGGTGATGACTTCCAGATTGGTGATGCCGATCTCAAAGCCGCCAGGGATGCCGGGGGCGCGGTCATCGGCGCGGACGCTGCCTGTCACGCGGATGGCGCTCTCTTGGCCGAGTCCTTTCGCCAGGTCGAACATTTCTTGCGGGATGTCCTTTTTAAAAGCGACACATTGGGCGATGCCTGTGCCGTCGCGCAGCTTGATAAACTGTAGTCTGCCTTTGCCGGTGCGGTTGTACACCCACCCCTGCAAGGTGACTTCTTGCCCGTCGTAGTCGGGGATCTGTTGAATGCTGATGGTTTCTGCCACGACATAACTCCTGCTAGGTTACGTTTAGATGAACCTTAAGTATGGCAAATCTCCGCGCAGGGACAAGGGCGACATTGGCGGCGACCTATCAAATTTGTTATCTGGTTTGTGCGAAAAGCCTTGCCTGCTTATCATGTGTGGATACGCGACGAAAGGAACCCTTATGCCAGCCAAGACGCTCACGACGTTTTTAACGGTTAAACCCGGCCACAAAGAGCCGCTCCAATGTACCCTGAAGGCCATCGCCAACCCCATGAAGGCTGATAACGCCTATCTGCGCTTTAGCGACCAGACGCACTTCGCGCGGTTGGTGGTGTTGCCCGGCCAAAAGTCGGACATTATGTACGCGGGGGAAGAACCACTCCGCGAGACGCACGGCGACCCGTGCGACCCGACCACGAACGACCCGCGCCCCTGGCGGCTGATGCTCAACGCGGTATTTGACGGCACCACGCAGGACTTCATCAGCGCGATGGTGCGCTTATCGCCCGACCTAGACGCGATTTTCTCGCATTGTGAAGGCTATACCGGCATGGACGACTGCGCCGCGTATCTGCTGCGTCATCAAAAATCATCGCAGATTTTTTACGATACGTTTTCCGGCGAAACCGTCGCCAGCATCCGCGCTAAAGCGGATTTACGCGAGCAGATCGACAACATTCTGGACGATCACGCCGGTGATGTAGATGCGGCCTTGTCCGCTATCCGTCAATTGGAGCCAATCGTCATTAATAAGCCGAATTTAGCCGGGCGTGCGATTGTGCAAGTTTTGCTCGCTTTGGTGATTGTGTTGGGCTTCTTGGCGCTGTTTACGGCGGTGAGCTTTGCCATTGTCCCGGTCATGGGCGTGATGGCCGTCGGTGTGATCGTCGGTGGCTTGGCGTGGGTGTTTGGCCCGGCGCTGCGTGTGCTGTTCACCAAGCCGCAATTGAGCGTATACGGCGCGATGGAAGATCAAATCGACGCGATGAAGGCGCAGACGCACTATCAAGCCAGCGCCTTAACCGGGCGCGAAGACGTGATGGTACAAAATCAGTTCAACTTGTATTTGACGTTTGAGGGCAACTGGTTAGTGCGGCATGTGCGCGTGGTGCGTCAAATCGTGCTGATGTACGCGCTTGGGCGCGGCGTACACATCAACCCGACGGACGGCTCCTTGGCTGGGCTGACGACCGTACACTTCGGTAATTGGGTGTTGATTGACGGCGGGCGGCGCTTGTTCTTCATCACCAATTATGACGGCTCATGGGAGAATTACATCTCCGACTTTGTGAACAAAATTTACCCGCTGCTGGATGTGCAGCTTTATAACTTTGTCGGCTTTAATGCGGAAGGCACGCGGAATATTACCGCGTTCCGGCGGTGGCTACGGCGGGTGCAGATTCAATCCGACGTGTTTTACAGTGGGTATCCGCTGCTGACGGTGCGTAACAGTGTGCGTGATTTGCAGATTAACGCGGCGCTGCAAGCCTATCGTCAAAGCGGGAACCGTGCCGATGGCCTCAAGCTGTTGAAACTGTTCAACGCGCCGCAATTCCCCAACGCCAACACCCGCGAGCCGGATACGCGGCAGACGCTCATACCGGGCTTGACCCGCGACCAATGGCCGGACATCCAAGCGTTTATCGTATACGGTTATGCGCGCTTCTTAAATGGCCGCTATCTGTTCTTGCATGTGGAAGACCCCGCCAAGGTAAAGG
The DNA here is from genome assembly GCA_034437635.1 of Anaerolineae bacterium. Taxonomy (GTDB): domain Bacteria; phylum Chloroflexota; class Anaerolineae; order Aggregatilineales; family Phototrophicaceae; genus J038. Next base: position 4,298 of record DAOTTT010000032.1, read on the forward strand.
CATGGTTGGCACAAGTCACACCACACATTACCACCGTCAATCAATGGGATGCGGATGAAACCGTCGGCGCTCTGCAAACAGCGGTGAACGTGGCCTTTACGCACGCTGGATTTGCGGCGTTAGGCTTGCCGCAAGAAACGCTTTCGAGCTTTGTGCGGGAATTCCAAGAAGGGATCGCGCCGCCGCCTAAAGGCAAAGACACCGACCAAGACCGCTTACACCCGCGTTCGATCATTTTAGGCGATACCGGCAGCAGCAGTCCTACGCAATGGACGGTGGGCAATCCACTAAAAGACCCGATCCATATGGTGTTGATGGTCAGCGGGGCGACGGTGAACGCGATTGATACGCTGCTGGCGACCGCGCCATTTGATGCGATTACCAATGGTCAAGCGGGGGTGCGCGTGCTGGAAAAACCGCAAGGCGGCGCGACTGCGCCCACAGGCCGCGAGCCGTTCGGCTTCCGCGATGGGATTTCTAACCCTTGGATCGAAGGCACGCGCTACAGCTTACGCAAAGCGGACGGCACCAAGGGCGCACCGCTCAAGCTGCATGATGTGACGATCACCAAGCAGCAAGGCGACGGCCTGCCGGATCGTGTCGTGCGCATGGAAAATAACCCGGTGGTGCGCTCCGGGGAATTCATCCTGGGGTATCCCAACGAGTACGGGCAATTGCCGCCTACGCCCGTCATTGAGGCCGAAGACGCGCCCTTGCCGTCGCTCAACGGCGCGGATGCACCGGAGCCGCTCAAGCCGTATAAAGATTTTGGCCGCAACGGGGCGTATGTGGTCTATCGTAAGCTCCAACAAGAGGTTGAGACGTTTTGGGAATACATGGAGCGTCAAGCCAAGCTCGCCGAAGACGGAGAGCCGGACCCGTTCGATATGCAGCGTGTGGCCGCTAAGATGATCGGGCGTTGGCCGAGTGGTACGCCGTTGGTGATTGCACCGGATGCTGATAGCCCTGAATTAGTTCAATTCGTAAAGGAACAGCGCAACGTCCACATTTATAACGATTTCGCCTATCGTCAGCCCGACATGGACGACAGCGACGGCGCACGCTGCCCGTTCGCCGCGCACATCCGCCGGGGCAACCTGCGTGATGGTCTGCTGGATGACAAACCGGCGGAGTCGTTTAAAAATAATGGCACACACCGCTTGATCCGGCGGTCGGTGACGTTCGGCAAATTGGCCGATCATCAGCTTGACCCGGCTTACTTCTTCATACATGGCGCACCCAAGACGATCACGCACGATCTCGCCGGGGCGTATCCCGAAGATGAAGACGGCATCGGCATTCACTTTTGGGCGGTGATGGCGAACATCGCGCAGCAGTTCGAGTTTGTGCAGCAAGCATGGAACAACAGCCCGCGCTTTAACGGCCTGTTCAACAGCCGCGATCCCATCACCGGGGATAACCCGGAGGATGCCGAGTTACGCATGGGCGAAAAAGAGGTCAACCGCTATGCGGAGCAGGGCGTGACTGTCGTCCGCCATACGCCAAGCGATTACGTGATCCCGACGGATACCGTCCGCGACCGGGTGCGGGATGTGCCGCGTTTTGTGCATGTGAAGGGTGGCGCGTATCTGTTTATGCCGAGCATCGCGGCGATCCGCTATTTGGCCGAGTCGTCGTAGGTTAAGGCTTTTCCAGAGAATAAACGCTTCGTGATGTGGTGACACCTTTGCCCTCACCCCCCGCCCCCTCTCCCAGTGCCGAAGACACGTTCGGGAGAGGGGGCGAAAAACGCTTTTGTAAGTTCCTCTCCATGAGGGCTATGCTTTATCCATAAGTTGAGTTTGAGGGATGATATGAGCAAAACCCACTCAACATGTTTTTGATTTTAAAATTATTAAGGCAATCCCAGAGAAATAATGCAGCAAAATCAGTTCAGGTCGCAGGATTGCTTGAGCTTTTGTAACTACTCAGGTATGTGCTGATTTGCATACTGCCCCGGTTCAAAACCGGGGACTAGCTAACCGCAAAGCCCGTAAACGGGCTTCCTAGCGTTTAATGTAGCCATCGGCTTTGAGCCGATGCGGGATATAGGCTTTACCGGAGTAGTTACAAACTGAAAGCCTATAGCTGAAAACGCCTAAAGCATATTCGTCACCGCGCCGTCATCGGCTTGTTGGGCGAGACGGGCGTATTTGCCCAATACCCCGCTGCTATGATTCGGCGTGGGCGGACTCCAGGCGGCTTGACGGCGCTCTAATTCGGCCTCATCGACCAAAACGTTGAGGCTGCGTTTTTCCACATCCACTTCGATCAGGTCGCCTTCTTCTAGTAGGCCAATTGGCCCGCCGACCATCGCTTCCGGCGCACAGTGACCGATCATCAGGCCGCGTGTGCCGCCACTAAAGCGGCCATCCGTGAGCAGCATCACATCTTGCCCAAGCCCTTGGCCGACCAGGGCGGCGGTCACACTGAGCATCTCGCGCATACCGGGGCCACCTACGGGGCCTTCGTAGCGGATAATGACCACATCGCCCTTGTTGATCTGCTGTGCTTGGACGGCCTGCATCGCGTCTTCTTCCCGGTTGAAAATCCGTGCGGGGCCTTTGTGGTATTGCGGTTCGTCGCCCTTGAGCTTGACCACCGCGCCGCGTGGTGCAAGGTTGCCCTTGAGCACGACGAGGCCGCCCGTTGGCTTGATGGGCGCATCCAGCGGCAGGATGACCTTTTGCCCAGGGACTTCCTGCGCGGTGGCGGCTTCTTGTGCCAGCGTCTTCCCGGTGACGGTCATCGCATCGCCTTGTAAGTAGCCGCCTTCGATCATACGTTGGGCGAGCAGGCGAATACCGCCGGATTTGTACACATCCAGCGCGTTATAACGCCCGGTGGGGGTCATATCCGCTAAGATGGGCGTGCGTTGGTTAATGGCTTCGATGTCGTCCAGTGTGAGGTCGATCCCGGCTTCGCGGGCGAAGGCCAGCGTATGCAGCACGGCGTTGGTGCTGCCGCCCGTCCCAGTGGCGACGGCGACCGCATTTTCTAACGCGGTGCGGGTGATAATCTCCTGCGGGCGCACATCGCGCTTGATGAGATCGAGCAGCATTTCCCCGGCTTTGATGGCGACATCTTCTTTTTCTGCGTCCTCTGCGGGGACATCGTTCATCCCCATTGGGCTGATGCCCATCACGGCGGCGATGGTGGATAGCGTATTTGCGGTGAACTGCCCCGCGCACGCGCCAGGGCCGGGGCAAGCGACATCTTCGATCTGCTTAAGTTGCTCGGCGGTAATCCTGCCGCTGGCCTGTGCGCCGATGGCCTCAAACACATGCACGATGTTGATGTCTTTGCCGTCTTCTTGCTCGCCGTTTTTATCCGGCAGTGGATACGGGCCTTCAAAGCGCCCTGGCATGATGGTGCCACCGTAGAGCATCAATGATGGAATGTTCAAGCGGATGAGCGCCATAATCGTGCCGGGGATGGTCTTATCGCACGATGACAGGGCAATTACGCCGTCAAAATAATTGGCACGGGTGACGAGTTCAATGCTATCGGCGATCATCTCGCGGCTGATGAGCGAGGCTTTCATGCCATCGGTGCCCATCGTGATGCCGTCGCTAATGCTCACCGTGTTGAACTCCATCGGGGTGCCCCCGGCGCGTTTAATGCCTTCCTTGACCTTAGCGGCTAGGCGGCGCAGATGGAAGTTACACGGCCCGACTTCCGTCCAGGTGTTGGCGACGGCGATTAAGGGCTTGGCGAGGTCTTCATCGCTCATGCCAATGCCCTTGAGCATAGCACGGGCAGCGGCGCGATCATTGCCTTCGACTAGCGTCCGGCTGCGTTGGTTGAGCCGCCGCATTTCATCACGGATTTCCGGTGAATCTGACATAGGGTTTACTCTCTTATGCTGCGTCGTAGTTTGGGGCAAGTGTACCGCATTTAAAGCGATACGTCCGCTTGCTCAAACTCTACGCCGATGCTTTGTAGGTGCATCAAAGCCAGGTAGTAAGCGGCGTTGTCACGATCTTTGTGAGCGAGGGCGTGATAGTATTGTTGGCGCTGCATGATGAGCCGTTGACGCTCGCGCTCCATACTCACCAGCGGCGACTCCGGGCGCATGAAGTATTCCACACCCATGATAATGCCCACCGCCCAACTCATGCCGACGATGAGATATACACTATAAGACCATGATATATGAACGATAACAAAACAGATCGCTGTCAGCAGCATCCAGCTAAGGCTAATGAATGTCAATCTTCGGTATAATGTGACACTCCGCACCGACTAAAGTCGGACGGCTTCTAAAGCCGCAAGCGGTTCTCGCCGA
>DAOTTT010000033.1:0-6289 GCA_034437635.1 Anaerolineae bacterium
CCGCACGCGGGGCAGCGTTCCCGGCGGCAGGTCGCTTGCAGGTCGTAGCGATAACCCCACTGATAACACGATTACGCCATCCCTGGACGGTCGCGGGTGGGGTGCTGTGGCTGATCTTGGTCTTCGTCAACGTGACACAGTACCCCCTGCCAACGTTGCATCAACTGGTGATGTTGGTGGTGATGTTGTTCGCGTTTGGTGTGGGGTTCGGCGGGTTGCCTGTGCGCATCCGCTGGCGGCGGGCGCTGCTGCTGGAGTTGGCGCTTTTGGCCGGGGTGTGCCTGGTGGCATGGTGGGCGCGGACGCACATCCTCGAAACGAGCATTGACCGTTACATTGATGAAATCGCCACGCTAGAAGCCCTTAACAAGCTGGAAAACGAACCGATGACGGCTTTACTCACGCCATATGCCGGGGTGCAGCAGTTCACATGGACGTTTTTGGTGATTCAACTGGTGCCTTTATCACTCTTCGGCAAGACATACACCGGGTTACGCATCATCAGCGCCGTGTTCGGCGTGCTGAACATCATCGCGGTGTGGTGGTTGGGGCGAACGCTGTTCGGGCGTAAGGTCGGCTTGATCGCCGCGTTGCTACTGGCGACCTTCCCGCCGCACGTTCACTTTAGCCGCATCGGGTTAAACAATATTGCGGATCCGGTCATGATGACCTTCGCACTCGGCTTTTTGCTGCGCGGCTTGTACAGCACCCACCCACGAGGCCGCGCCGCCTGGGTCGCGTGGGGAGGCGTGTTCTTCGGCATGACGGCGTACTTCTACGAAGGCGGGCGCTTGCTTTATACGCCGTTGATGATCGCCTTTTTAGTGGCATGGATGTTTTTACGCTATCGCGCCGCGCAGCCGATCCCTTGGCCGTCGCTGCGTTTGTTCGCCGTCGTGGGAGCATTGGTCATCGCGCCCTATTACTTGACGATCATGCTCGGTGATTTCCAGGCTACGCCACGCTTACAATCGACCATGAAAACGCCGGCATATTGGCAAGCCAACGGCATCGACACCCCCGGCGAACTCGCGTTTGACATCATGACGGGCTTTCGTTATCCCCCGCTGGCGCTGCTTCAATCCCCGGATGACAGCGACTTCTACGGTGGGGCGCGCAGCCTCTTACTCACGGAGTTGATCCCGGTGTTTGTGGTCGGCTTGGCCTTATGCGTTGGCCGTTGGCGGCGGGTCGGCGCGTTGTTGCTACTCTTGTGGATTATCGGCCAGTGGACGGGCTTATCGTTTTTGGTCAAAAGCCTGCACGCGCCGCGTTATGTGGCGGGTTTTCCAGCGTTTGCGTTGATATTGGCCTTGGGGGTATGGCGTTTGCGCCGCCCTGGGTTGATGCTCGTGGCGGCGTGTCTCATCGCCGGGTGGCAGTTGCATTACTACTTCAACACGCACATTGACGCTTACAACAACGGCAACCTCAACGAGATTGCCCTGGATAACATGGCGCAGCAAGTGGCGGAAGTGCCGCGAGATGCGGTCGTCTATCTCATCACGCCGCTGCGCTCATTGAGCTTGGACGCTAATATACTGCTGGAATATTACGACCGCTTTGATGTTGACCTGGTGCATATACTCACGGGCGATTTTTCACCCGTCTACTTAGCGCGGTTACGCTTCGACCGCCCGGCTGTATTTATCACCAGTTGGCAAGAAGACGCGATCATCCAACTACTGATGCGCGTCATCGGTGCGCCTACGCTCAACCCGGATTTACCACCGGCGCAGTATTATTTCTTTTATGCGGAGTAGCGCCGCTTAGGTCGGTTGCTGCGCGACTTGTAATATCGTCTCCAGCAGAACGTCCGTCCCGGTGAGCACATCCCCCCATACCGTGAACTCACGCGGGCTATGGCTGATGCCATCCACAGACGGGATGAACAACATCCCCGCCGGGGTGAAGTTGCTCATAATCTGCGCATCATGCCCGGCAAAGCTCGTCAGGCGCATCATGTTCACGCTCACGTTACGGCAGGCTTTTTCAATCGCCAAGACCATACTCCCGGCCATCCTCGCGGCAGGCATTTGGCTGATGGCGATCATCTTCGCATCCACTTGATGCTCAAAGGCGATCGCGTGCGCGAGATCCAAGAGGGCCATTTCCATCGCTCGCAGCAGGTCTTTATCCGCGTGACGACATTCAACGGTCACCTCCGCTTGTGAGGGGATGATGTTGAACGCGCCCGGTTTACTGACGATGTTGGCACAGTTCAAGATGCCAGCGGGGAATTCACTTTCGATCATGCGGTGTGCCTGGGCGATGAAGTTCGCCCCAGCGCGGAGTGCGTCCCGGCGGTCTAAGGCGCGGGTGGTGCCACTGTGCGACGACTCGCCCTTAAAGGCGATGCGATACGTCTCGCGGCCTACAATACCCGTGACGACCCCTATCTGACAGGCGTTTTTATGCAGCACGTAGCTTTGCTCAATATGCAGTTCCAGGTAGCCAACTAAATCTTCAGAGCGCCGCTTAGCCAGGTGAATATCCGACGGACGGATACCCGCTCTAAACAAAGCAGCCCGAAATGGGCCGTTGTCTTTTTTGCTATCGCTGTTAAAGTTTTCGTTAAGCGTACCAGTGAGGGCGCGACTGCCAAAGAGGGATTGCCAGCAGCCTTCCTCATCGGTGAAGTTGATGACTTCCAGATGAAACGGGAGTTCAAAATCGGCTTCGCGGATGGCGCGTGCAGCTTCCAGCCCGGCTAAAATGCCGACCGTGCCATCATAGCGTCCGCCGTTCGGTACACTATCCAGGTGCGAGCCTATCAGCAGTGTACGCGCATTTGGGTCAGGACATCGATGAATGCCGCTGAGGTTGCCCGCGTCATCGTCGTGAACATCCAGCCCGGCTTCCATAAAGCGGTCGGCGAGCCAGGCGCGTGCTTCAAGATCTTCATTACTAAGGGCTAATCGGCTAACACCGCCGTCAACGGTCGCGCCGATCTCTGCGAGTTGGTCAAATTCTATGGCGATGCGTTCGGTGTTAATCTTTGGTTTTGTCATGTATGTCAAATTTGCAAGCCCATCGTGTCTTGTGTCAATGGATTTGCGAACGAATTATATCATGTAGGGCGAAAATTGCTAACACTTTTTTAATAAGAATTTAATTATGACCCTTTATAGACCATAGAAAACTTTTATAATGCACAAAAAAGCGAAGAGAAACATGCTGCCCCGGTTCAAAACCGGGGACTAGCTCACCGCAAAGCCCGTAAACGGGCTAGTCAGCGCGAAATATCATTTTATACAGCCCATTTATGGGCTTCCAAGAGTAGCCATCGGCTTTGAGCCGATGCGGGCAATATACACGTTAGCTGACCTGGAGCAAGCCGTGCGTCTGCGCTAAGATGCGCAAATTTTTGCGCCCGGTCAAATATGGGTAAAATGTCGCCCCTTCGATCATCGTCCCCACGCGCCGCAGCACATCAACGTTACGGTAAACAGGTTCGCCGAAGATACGCAGCGTGCCGCTTGTCGGGCGGATAAAGTCCAATAGCATTTGAGTCAACGTGGTTTTGCCTGCGCCGTTCGGCCCTAAAAAACCGTAGACCTGCCCCGGCGCAATTTGCAAGGTGTTATCCACAACAGCATGGACGCGCTTTTTGCCACGCCCAAACACTTTATTGACGTTTTCCAGTTCAATTGCTGTCATACACGCTCTTTTTGCTATCCACACAGTCGGTATCCTATCACTATTGGTTCCATTAAGGCAATTATGAGTCACAGCGTTGTACCTGGCGATATGCTATAATGCGGGGTAGCAAATCGTATCACACGAGGGATCAGCATATTATGCGTAATCTTCTGCTGGCATTGCTCGGCATTGGGGGGGTTGTCCTGTGGAAAAAACGCCCGCGTCAGGTGAAGTCACCTCTCAAAAATCAGATTGTGGTTATCACAGGCGCATCCGCCGGCATTGGATATGCGACGGCCAAAGCCTTTGCCGCACGCGGTAGTAAGGTCGTCCTCGTCGCCCGGCGGGAAGAAGCCTTGTATAATCTCGCTGCGGAAATTGACACGACGTTTGGCACGCCGACGCTGGTTATCCCGGCGGATTTGAGCTTGGAAAAAGACCTGCGCCACGTCATCGACACCACAGAACAACAGTTCGGGCGCATTGACGTGCTGATTAATAATGCGGGGATGTTTATCGGCGGCCCACTGGAAGAAGCCAGCCCGCAAGCCGTCCGCCGCTTGTTGGCCGTCAATGTGCAAGCGTGCATCCGCCTCTCGCAGATGGTCATCCCCGGCATGTTACAACGCGGCAAAGGCCACATCGTTAACGTCAGCAGTATGGTGAGCTTGCTCGGTGCGCCGGGGGTATCCGTGTATGCGGCGAGTAAGGTCGCGCTCAATGGGTTTACGAACGCCCTACGGCGGGAGTTACGCGGCACAGGCATCCAGGCGATTAACATGATGCCCGGTTGGACGCGCACCGACATGCTGCGCAACATGGACGAGGACGAAATGCGGGCAGCGGGTATCCTCAACCCGTTTATATACATCGACACGCCGGAAGTCGTGGCGACCGCCATTGTGGACGCGGTGCGCTACCACAAGACGGAAGTGCTGTTCGGCGGGCCAATGGTCACCATCGGCGCGACCTTCGCCCGCGTGTTCCCCGCCTTATACGACTTTTACTATAATTACGTCGCGGATGCCGAGTCGATGATGGATGCGTTGCGCACGCCACCCCCCCATTAACGCTTTGCCACAATCGCCATCATCACGCCGCCCATAATCACCACACTGCCGCCGATCTCGATCCATGTGGGGACTTCCGCAAACAGGAAGAACGCGATCACCGCAGCGGTAATCGTCAGCGATTGTGTGGTGATGCTCACGATGGTTGCCGGGAAGAAACCCAGCGAGTAATTAAACAAACTATGGCCGATCAACTGCGGGACGATGGCAATCGCCAGCAGCCACACATAGCCCATTGTCGGATACCCCGTGATCGGAGTCTGCGTGAGGAAGACAATGCCCATGCCCACGACGCTGCCCGTCGTATACAGCAGCCAGACATACGGGATCAGCGGCACATTCGCCCGTGAGCGCCGCCCGATCACCATATACACTGACCCGGCGATAGCGCCCAAAAAAGCCAGCCCTGCCCCAAGCAACGGATCGCGCCCGGTGGAAAAGTCGAACAGCGCATGTATGCCCGCCACTTGCACCAGCACATCCCCGCCGACGATAGCGACATTGGTACTCGCCAACGCGATGACCGACCCACCCATCAACGTTACCATCAACGCAAAGTAGATGATGCGTGGGAGCCGCACACGTAAGAACACCGTTTCGATCAACGCCACCCACAGCGGCCCCGTGTTGACGATCACCTGTGCAACCATAACCGTCGTATGCTCTAATGCGAACGATAGCGCGTTAAAGTGCAGCGCAATCCACACGCCCGCGCCCATAGAAAACAGCAGGTCACGTAGTGCAATCTGTCGCAGCACAGGCTGATAATACGCCAGGATAAACGGTGTCAAGAATAATGAGGCTACAATCAAGCGCCCACCGGCGATTAAAGGCGATGGGATGCCGTTTTGCTGCGCCAAGCGGATCATGACAGCGGCAAATGAGGTAGCAGTCAACGCGATGAAAATAGCGATTACAGCGCCCATCATCGGGCTGATCGTAGGATGTGATGTAGAGGTTGAAGTCGTCGTAGAGGGCGCAGTCACAGCGAGCCTTTAGCAACTAATGGCAAAAAAAAGGGCGCAGAAACCTGCGCCGTCATTTTATAATATCACATTTAGTTGAAAAAACTCTATTGAGCATGAGTGTAGCCTGAGTTGTGGAAAATTACAAGGCTTTTTCCGCCAGGATTTCTCAACCTCGCACTAAAGCATCATCATACTCATCAAAATGTTCCATAGGTGTACGGCTGATCGTCCCCAAGACACGAGTCAATGCTTTGACCCACACCGACGCACCGACGATGAGATAGCACATCGCTTTGATGTTAAGCCGTGTAACCTTGCTTAAAGCGCGAATTTAAAACGGCATATTCTTTAGTGTTCGTGCATCTAAAATTTTTACGTAGAGATCGTAGCCCTTTTCCTGAGCGATAGCATGAGGTAACTACTCAGGTATGCTCTGATTTATATGCTGCCCCGATTCAAAATCGAGGGCTAGCACAGTGCAGCGCATGTATGCGCCGCCCGTAAACGGGCTAGTCAGCGCGAAATATCATTTTATACAGCCCGTTTACGGGCTTCCTAGCGTTTAATGTAGCCATCGGCTTTGAGCCGATACGGGATATAGGCTTTACC
>DAOTTT010000034.1:0-4753 GCA_034437635.1 Anaerolineae bacterium
CATCTACACAAATCAGACGGTTACAGCTACCAGAAAGGAGATGCGGCTTCCTCCACCCGCTAAAGCAGGTGGTTTCCGCCGCATAATTTCGATGAAGATTAAATTTGTAACCGATAGCGTTGCCGACATCCCGCCCGACTTGGCTCAACAGCACGACATCGGCATTGTGCCGTGTTATGTCAACTACGGCAACGAAAGTTATAAAGATGACGGCATAGAATTGGTACGCGAAGACTATTATAATCAATTGGAACACATGAGCGATCATCCCACCACATCGGCTATGTCGCCGGAACTGGCGCGAGAAGCGATTGATCGCGCCTATGCGGATGCCGATCATGTGATTATGATTACGACCCCGGCACGCTTGAGCGGCATTCATAATGCCTTCAAAGCGGGGGCGGCACATCTCCCGGCAGAAAACGTCACCCTGATTGACAGTGGTCAACTGTCGGTTGGTATGGGCTGGCAAGTCTTGGCCGGGGTGGAGACTGCCACCGCGACGGGCGATCTCCAAAAGACCTTGGCCGCCATCGACGCGATGCGGAAATCCCAGCGGATTTTTGCCACGATTGGTGAGTTAGAGTTCTTGCGACGGAGTGGGCGCATCGGTTGGGCGACGGCCAGCATCGGCACCTTGTTGAGCATCAAGCCGGTGGTGGAACTGCGCGAAGGCGATGCCAAGCCCATCACCCGTGTGCGCACGTTTAACCGGGCGCTGGATAAACTCGCGGAGATCGCCGGGCAGAACGCCCCGTTTGACCGGGTCGCTATTTTACACATCAATAATCCTGACGGCGCTCAGGCTGTCCGCACACGGCTTGCCGACATCCTGCCGGATAACGTCATTACCGGGTTGATTAACCCGGCATTAGGCACACACATTGGGCCGGGGTCGGTCGGCGTGGGTATCGTCAGCAAAGGTTGGAATAATGCCATCAGCACTTGAATCTTTAGTCAAAATCTTAAAGTTAGAACGTGACAAAGGCTATGATAACTCCGCTGTCATTGGCGGGTTAAAAGCCTACGCGCAAAATTGGCGCGGCAAAGCCCACCAGCAAGCACGCATCCCGGAGCATCACATTCTCGTTGATGAATTGGTCGATCTGCTGGCGAATTATGAGACGGTGAACGACCTGGAACAGCGCCATAATACTGTCAGCTATATGCTGGATCGCATCACCGGGCGCGTGCAACCGCCGGAAAAGTACACGGCGCGGTTGGATCAATATCAGGATACCAAGCCGCCATCGCGCAAAGACCGCCGCCAAAAGCACGAAGACCGCCGTCAAAAGCGCGATAAAGTCCGCGAGAAGCGATCACGGTCTAAACAACCAGAACAAGATACGTATACGCCGGAATTAGACATCCCGCCGCAGCCCCGCCTAGCGCGGCCTCCGCGTCACCCACGCCGCCGGGTGGATGCACAAGAAGCCCGCGACATTCTCAACGGCTTGGAAGCACCTGTAGAACGCATGAAGGGCGTTGGCCCGCGTTTGGCGAAGTCCTTGCAAAAGCTCGGCTTGAACACCATCAACGATCTGTTGTTTTACTTGCCGCGCCGCTATGACGACTACTCGCAGTTGTTGTATGTCGCGCAACTCAAGCCGGGCATGACCGCCACTGTGATCGGCGTGGTCAGCGAGCAGACCGTCCGCCCTGGGCGCAACAACCGCAAAGACCTCTACATTGAATTGGATGACGGCTCCGCCATTTTACCGGTGACGTTCTTCGGCCAGCATTATTTATCCAAGGCGATCCGCAAGGGCAAGCAGATCGTCATCAATGGCAAAGTGACGGTGTTTCGTGGGCGCATCCAGATGAGCAACCCCGAATGGGAAGAACTCGACCGCGACAACCTGCGGGCAGTGGGCATTGTCCCGGTCTATGGCTTGACCGATGGCTTGAGCGCCCGCCGGATGCGTAGCCTCATGCGCGAAACGGTCACTTACTGGACGGAACGCATCGTGGATTATGTGCCGGAAGTGGTGTTAGAGCGCACAGAGTTAGCCGATCTTGGTTGGGCATTGCAGCATTTGCACTTCCCGGCAGGGCAAGACCATCTCGGCCATGCGCGGCGGCGTTATGTGTTCGACCAATTGCTACTGTTGCAACTGGCAATCTTGGCGAACCGGCGCGAATGGCAATCCGTGCCGGGGGTGCCGCTCAATGCAGACGATGACTTTATAGACGGTTTCTTGAGCGCGGTCTACCCGTACCCGTTGACGGGCGCACAACGCCGCGCTGTCAACGATATTCGCGCTGATATTGCCAAGGACATCCCCATGAACCGCCTGTTACAAGGCGATGTCGGCAGCGGTAAGACGGCAGTCGCAGTCACGGCGATGGCGATGGCTTATGCCAACGGTAAACAAGCCGCGCTGATGGCCCCAACGGGCATCCTGGCCGAGCAGCATTATCGCGGCATCAGCAACACGTTGCAAAGCTACCCCGGCGACGATAAGCCCGTGATCGCTTTGCTCACCGGGGCGTTGACTGCCTCCGAGCGCGAAACGATCTATGCGGGATTAGCGGATGGCAGCATTGATATGGTCATCGGCACGCACGCCCTGATCCAAGAAGGCGTTGAATTTAGCGATCTCGCATTAGCCATTATTGACGAGCAGCATCGCTTCGGCGTGGAGCAGCGCGGCCTACTGCGCGGCAAAGGCCACAACCCGCACTTGCTCATCATGACGGCTACGCCGATCCCACGCACGATGGCGCTGACAATCTACGCGGATTTAGACCTGTCCATCATGGACGAAATGCCGCCCGGTCGCACGCCGGTTGATACGCGCATTGTGCTACCGAGTGAGCGCGAGCGCATCTATCGGTTTATCGAAAGCGAAATCAGCAAGGGGCGGCAGGTCTTTATCGTGCATCCATTGGTGGAAGCGTCGGAGAAAATCGAAGCGCAATCCGCCGTAGAAGCGTTTGACCGCTTGAGTAAAGTCTTCCATCGGCAGCGGGTGTGTCTGCTGCATGGCAAGATGAAACCCACCGAAAAAGACGACATCATGGCCGCCTTCGCGGAGCATGAGTACGACATCATGGTGACGACATCCGTCGCTGAGGTCGGCGTAGACGTGCCGAATGCCAGCGTCATCGTCATTGAAGGCGCGAACCGCTTCGGCCTGGCGCAGTTACACCAGTTCCGGGGGCGCGTGGGGCGCGGTGGCTATCAATCCTTTTGTCTGCTCATCCCGGATGACATCACCAGCGAAACCGCCGCACAACTGAGCAAGATTCAGTCTATGGATGATGTGCTCAACCCGGCTTATGGGCTTTCCGTGCGGCGCTTGCGGGCGATGGAACTCACCACTGATGGCTTTAAGCTGGCCGATGTGGATTGGCGCTTGCGCGGCGCGGGGGATTTGATCGGCACGCGGCAGAGTGGGCGCAGCCAAATTCAGATCGCGGAGATAATGACCCCGGATCTCGTTTCGATGGCGCAGCAAGAAGCCCGTACACTCTATACAGAAGACCCCTATTTAGAGCAAGACGAACACGCGCTTCTTAATCATCGTGTGGCGATGCTCTATGATGAAGACAGTGACTTAAGCTGATTAATTCACTTGGGATATTTGGGATATTGGCGTGATTATATCCCAAATATCCCAAATATTGCGTCTGTCCACAAAACAGATTACAATACGACTAAGATATTCTTTGGAGAAAATTATGTCACGGATCGCCGTTTATCCGGCATCGCTCAACCCGATACACAACGGACATATTGACATCGCGTTGCGTGCCGCCAAAATATTTGATCAACTTATTGTTGCCGTTTATGATAAGCCCAGTAAACCGATGCTTTTTTCAGTTGAAGAACGGGTTGAATTGGCGCAAAAAGCGTTTACAGATTATGATAACATTGATGTGATGCAGTTCAGCGGTTTAGCGGTGAACTTCGTCCATACTGTGAACGCAATGGCGATCGTGCGTGGGTTGCGCGTTTTTTCCGATTTTGAGTTTGAGTTCCGCATGGGGCTTGCCAATAAAAAACTCGCGCCGGAAGTAGAAACCGTCTCGATTATGACGGACGAACGCCATGTGCATGTGAGTTCTAGTACAATCCGCGAGGTAGCGGAACTGGGTGGGGACGTAAGCTGGGCCGTGCCGGATTACGTCGCGGAAGCCTTAATGAAGCGATATGCAGAGCGACAAAACGGCCATTATGCAGTCGCCAAAGACGGACAAATTCTCTCGGACAAGGGGTAATAAGTTTATGGACATTCAACATCTGGTAGACCGAATGGAAGACCTCATCGATGAAGGGCGGCATATGCCTTTTAGTCGCTTCACGATGATTGACGAAGAACGCGTACTCGAAATTATCGACCAGATGCGTATTTCCATTCCGGAAGAAATTGAAAAAGCGAACCGCATCCTCTCTCAACGGGATCGCGTATTAGCGCAGGCCAACGAAGAAGCCGCACGCATCTTGCAGCAAGCCCGCCACAAGGGTGAGGAAATGCTCGACCAAGACGTGAACGTACAAGCCGCACAAAACCGGGCGGCCAATGTGATCGAAGAAGCCCGCCAAGAAGCGCAACGCATCCGCGACGAAGCCGATGGCTATGTGCTCGATGTGCTTTCTCGCTTGGAGCAGAGCCTACAGAAGAATTTGAACGTCGTGCGCAACGGCATCAACGCGGTACAGCCCGCCGCAATGGACGATGCGCCACTGCCGAACACTGTACCTGCCGCGCAAGATCAAGGCGGCGCTCGAGTTCGGGCGGCGGATGAC
>DAOTTT010000035.1:0-4231 GCA_034437635.1 Anaerolineae bacterium
TGCCTATGTATTCGCCCGTAACGTAGCCCTTGCCCTTCGGCATGGCTGAGGCTGGTCAACATGGGCTTACGGTTTCCCGCAAGCCACCCGCTGAAGCGGGTGGTCGTTGACATTCCATGTCCATGTGCCTGATATAAAAAACGATGCCCATGTATATTAACCTAATATGCTTTGGGTGAATAGCTTATTTGTCGATGATAAAGTCACGATCAAAACTTTACCTCATCCATCAGCGGTAAAATAATTGTAAACGTGGTGCCTTCCGTGCTCGTTGCATGGACAGTGCCACCATGAGCAACTGCAATAGCCAGCACAATCGCCAAGCCAAGACCACTGCCAGGATATATCGTGGCATTCTCGCCCCGCCGGAAACGCTCAAACAAATGCGGCAAATCATCTGCCGGGATGCCGATGCCCGTATCAGATACTTGCATTGTCGCTTGAGCATCAACCGCAGACAAATGCAAGCTGACCTGCCCATTAGCTGGCGTAAACTTGAGCGCGTTTTCCAACAAATTACTGAGCAAACGCACCAACTGCCGCTCGTCACCGCGCACGATAAGCGGTTGCTGTGGCACATGCAGTAAAAAATCAATGTCTTGTTGTTCGGCACGGCTAGCGTAAATTTCACTCGTCTGTTGGGCAATCTCCCGTAGATCAAGGGACGCATAAGCGGTGTGTTTTGCGTCACCTTCTAAGTGAGATAAATCCAGCAGATCATCGGCTAAGGCTTGCAACTGGGCCAACTGTGCTAACGCGGTCTGCGCGGTTTGCCCCTTATCACGCTCTAGCAGTAATTCTAAATTCGTCCGAATGGCGGTGATGGGCGTGTGAATTTCATGGGCGGCATCCGCGACAAATCGCCGCAATGTATGGATCATCGATTCAATGCGGGTCGCCATAGTGTCGAATGTCTGCGCTAAAATGCCGATCTCGTCGCGCCGCTGGATGTTGGCGCGTGCCGTGAGATCGCCTGCTGCCATACGCTCCGTCACGGCGGTGACGTTCTTCAAGGGCGTGGTAATACGCCAGCTTATCATCCAACCGATGCTGGCAGCAACACACACCGCAACCACACTCGCAAAGAGCCAAGATCGCATCACTTGATCGACAATATCTTGCCCAATAGATGGACCTTCAGAGATGGCAATATGGCCGATATGCTCATCTCGTTGATTGCGTAATTCCACACGGACGGATTTATCCGAGCGTGGCACTTGGTCAAGGCGTTCTTCACGCGCTTCTAGCAAATTAAACCCTTGTACACTCTGCGAAACAGACAGTGAATTACTGACTTGATCCGGCGGTAAGCTATCCCTGGGGACGATATTCAAGGTAATTTGCTCGTTAGGTGCCATCATCGGCATTACTTCGCCCTCAAACATCATTGTGTCAATCGTCAAACTGTATTGATCCGGGGAGCCAGTATCTGCGATCACACGGCCATCTAAAGCGGTCATCTGGATGCGCGTCTGAGGTAAAAAAGCCATCTGTTGAAGCTGTGCTTGCACCGCTTGCGGCGGAATATCCGGTTGATATAAAACACGCAACGTGTCGCTGACGCGCTCCGCATTTTCGCGCAGATAATCGCGCTCTAATTGATCATAATAGCGTGTGAGAACGCCTAGCAAGACCAGCCCTAGCGCGACAGAGGCTACTAACGCGATCAACCCATAGCTTAACGTTAACTGCCATCGCATAGAAAATCGCATAATCCATGCCCATTCATCTCTATTCATCTAGTATCATATAAAGGCTTGGCGTTGTTGTCATCTCAGGTTACAAGATGGTAATCACGCACTCAATGTATACTACGCATCAAGAGTTGAGGATAGTTTATGGTTTTTGACCCTCGCCCCAAACAAAAAGAGGTCTTGAAGTACACCTCTGGATTGATGGGTGTGGCTGCGGTGCCCGGTAGTGGCAAAACCCGCACATTGTCCGCATTAGCCGCCAAGCTCATCACCGAGGGACACATCACTGAAGATCAAGAGGTGCTCATTGTGACATTGGTCAACGCAGCGGCCAACCACTTTGCGCAGCAAGTCGGGGAATTTGTCAAAGCGGCGGGGTTGCTGCCCGGCATGAGCTACCGGGTACGCACATTGCACGGCCTTGCCAATGATATTGTGCGTGAACGCCCTGGATTGGTCGGCTTGACCAACGATTTCGGCATTTTAGACGAACGCGAGAGCGAAAGCATCCTACAAGATGCGGTAGATGCTTGGGTACGCACCCATCCCCATGCCAGCGATGTATATATCGACGCGGATATACCCGCGAATAAAGCCCAGTACATCAGTCGTGACAAATGGCCGCAAGCCGTGCGACAAGTCGCAAGTGCGTTTATCAAAAAGGCGAAGGACTCACAGCTTGACCCAGAAGACATCGCGGAGAAGTTGAGCCAGCACACGCAATTTTTGCCATTAGCGGAAGCATCGCTTGCCATTTACGAGAGCTATCAACGGGCAATTAATCAACGCGGTGTTGTGGACTTTGACGATCTAATCCGCTTGGCTGTCCAAGCGTTAAAAGCCGACCCCGATTATTGCACCCGTCTGCAAGCCCGTTGGCCGTATATTCTCGAAGACGAAGCACAGGATAGCAGCTTAACCCAGCAGACTTTGCTAGATATGCTCACCAAAGAGAAAGGCAATTGGGTGCGCATGGGCGACCCCAACCAAGCGATTTATGAGACGTTCACCACAGCGCATCCGAAGTATTTGCGTGAGTTTATCCAACGAAAAGGTGTGATTGCTCGTGAACTACCCAACAGTGGCCGCAGTACACGATCTATCATGGCACTGGCGAATCAACTCATTGAATGGTCGTTAGAGCGTCATCCTATTGACGCACTCAGCGCACACCAACCACTGACACCGCCTTATATTGAACCTACGCCACCCGATGACCCACAACCCAACCCATCCGATGATCCGAGTAAAGTCTTCTTGTTTGCAGAAGAACTCACCGCTGGGGGCGAACTCCAAGTCATTTTGAACTCGTTGCAGCGATGGTTGCCAGAAAACCAAGATAAGACCGTCGCGGTGTTGTTCCCGCGTAACGATCGTGGGGCGGAGATGGTGCGCTTGCTCAAACAAGCCAACATTGAGGTCATTGAGATGTTACGGAGCAGTTCCACCACCCGCGAGACCGCCGGAGCCTTGACCTACATCCTTAATACGCTGGTTGCGCCCGGTAATCCGGCCACACTCGCCCAGGTATTTCGCGTATGGCGGCGCGATGACCGCGATGACCCGATCGCGCAAGATCGCGTAGAACGTATCGCTAAAACCATCAAAAAGTGTAAGCTAGTCGAGGATTATCTGTATCCGCACCTCGGCAACGACTGGTTAGAAAGTGATACAGTCGCTCAACTATTGGGCGAATTCGACGATGAGACAGTCCTAATGATCGAAGATCATATATTACAGTTCAGGACAATCGTCCGCCGTTGGCACGCTGCCGTTAGTTTGCCCATTGACCAGTTAATCCTGACTATCGCGGGTGATCTATTCGTCACAGCGGCAGATCTTGCCATTGCCCATAGCCTAGCACTCTACTTGCGCCGGCTGAGCACTAGCACCCCCACAATGCGCCTACCCGAACACGTTACGGCATTGATGGAAGTCGCGCAGAATAAACGGCGCGTGGTGGATCTCGCAGAAGATGGTAGCAAGCATAACCCTGATGATCACAAAGGTAAGGTGACCATTGCGACCATGCACGCGGCTAAAGGGCTTGAGTGGGATCGTGTTTATCTGGCTTCAGTCAATAATTACAGCTTTCCATCAGCAGAGCCGCAAGATCGTTATATTGGGGAACCTTGGTGGGGGCGCGATCGTCTTAACCTCCAAGCGGAAGCTCTTGGTCAACTCGACGCGCTCCAACAGAAGACGCCGTACACAGAGGGCATAGCGACCCAAAGTGCCCGGTTGGATTACGCGGCGGAGCGTTTGCGCTTACTGTATGTTGGCATCACCCGCGCCCGCCAAGAGCTTATCATGACGTGGAACACAGGCCGCGACGGGAAAGTTTTCCAGGCTACATCCTTCGTTGCATTACAAAATTGGTGGAATGCAAAAAGCAAAACCTCTAAAGATTAAAGCTCTTTCATCGCAACTACTCAGGTAAAGCCTATATCCCGCATCGGCTCAAAGCCGATGGCTACATTAAACGCTAGGAAGCCCGTAAACGGGCTAGTCAACGCGAAAGATCAATTTTATACAGC
>DAOTTT010000036.1:0-3629 GCA_034437635.1 Anaerolineae bacterium
CCTATGTATTCGCCCGTAACGTAGCCCTTGCCCTTCGGCATGGCTGAGGCTGGTCAACATGGGCTTACGGTTTCCCGCAAGCCACCCGCTTCAGCGGGTGGTCGTTGACGAACATTACTTAAAATTATAGAGGGTTGCGATAAAAAGCGTCAACTGACTGTAAGCGATTATTTATCTCATGTTCAACCGCAGACAGTATACTAGACTATATCGGAAACAACAAAATGGCGCGATTCCAGCAGTTTTCAGAGATTTTAGGTCTCAAAAATGAACCACAACAATCGAAGAGGCTGTTTACAGTTCTTTGATGTTGATTTTAGACCATTTTTCTGCTGTGGCTCAAAATAGCCGAAAATTTATTTCCGATTCACTCTACTAAACGAAGTTCATAAAGTGAAGAAACGGAGTTCAAACCTGATGACCTTTCCTGATTACTATACGCCGGATCGCATCGGCACACTATACGCGCCGCACATCGACGCGGCCACCCGCGCCGGGCGCAGCGCCAAAACCCCCCCCGCCAGCGATGATACCGAGCGCGTCTATCTGCTCTTGGTGGATATGCAAGTCGATTTCGTCCACCCAGATGGCGCGTTGGCCGTGCCTGGTGCAGTAGATGACACCCGCCGTTTGATTGAATGGATTTATAACAACGTCGGGCAAATCACCACCATCGGCGCGACACTGGACAGCCACTTGCCCCTTCAAATCTTTCATCCGCCCTGGTGGGTGGACGCTAACGGCGAACATCCGCAAGGCTACACGCCCATCAGCAGCGATGATGTCAAATCCGGCAAATGGACACCGCTTTATGAGGTGGCATGGTCGCATGAATACGTGGAAAAGCTCGAAGAAGATGCCAAAAAGCAATTGATGATCTGGCCGTTCCATGTGTTATTGGGCACACCGGGGCATGGCCTGGTTCCCGCACTGTCGGAGGCTATCGCCTATCATGCCGCCGCCCGTCAAGCCCAACCGGAATATCACATCAAGGGCTTGATCCCGAAATCGGAGCATTATTCCGCCGTTGAGCCAGAGGTCAAAGTGCCGGAGCATCCCCAAGGTGATGTCAACCGCACTTTGCTAGACGAAATCGCCACCTATGACCGCGTGTATATCGCCGGACAAGCCAAGAGCCATTGCGTGTTGGAAAGCGTCGCGTCGATGATGCGTTATTACGACAAAGACCAAATCGCCCGATTGCGTGTGCTGGACGATGCCATGTCTTCCGTCGCCCACCCAGAAATTGACTTTGAAGCGATGGCAAACGCTACCTTTGCAGAATTCCAAGCGCAAGGCTTGACGCTCACGCAGACCACCGCCGCGCCTTAATATCACCCATCTGATGAATGACGGAACCTTTCCGTGATGGATAGCGTCTACATCCCAACGTGCAAATAGACAAGAGGACATCATCATGCAAAAACAGACGCTATTCATCAGCTTATTAATCGCTATATTCATGCTGGCCGCCTGTGGTGGCACACAGGTCAGCACAGAGAACGACCAAGACACCACAACCGAACGCCCCACACGCGAACAACAGCAGCAAGAAGTCGATGCCATTGACGGCGACATCGAAACGGAAGAAGAAGCAGACGATATGATGGAAGAGTTCGCCGCAGAAGCCCTCAGTGATAGCGGCGATGCCGTTGCTGGCGCACCCGCCCCCGGTATCGCCGCCACAGCACCCGCAACCGGGGCGATGGCACCGGGGCAACCCCCAATGGAGCCAGCAAACATTGGCAGCGATGGCTCTACGGCTGAAGAACCGCAGGATATGACGTTTGACAACGCCGGGACAAATCCGTTCTTCGACACCGAAGACGACAACCTGAGCACCTTCGCGATGGATGTAGACACCGCCTCCTATACGGTGGCGCGTAACTACCTCATCGGGCGCGACATCCTGCCGCCTGCTGATGCCATCCGCCCGGAGGAATTCGTCAACTATTTTGATGCCGGTTACGACAGCCCCGCCGGGGACGACGCTTTCGCTATCTACCTGGACGCTGCACCCGCGCCCTATGGTTACGACAATCACTATCTGATGCGCGTCGGCATCCAGGGGCGTTATATCGCGCCGGAAGACCGCGACCCGGTGATGCTCACCTTCGTCATTGACATCAGCGGCAGCATGGACATGGAAAACCGCCTCGGCCTGGTCAAAGAGACGCTGGCGCTGCTCGTGGATGAACTGCGCGAAGATGATCGCGTTGCCATCGTCGTCTACTCCGATGACAGCCGCGCTGTCCTAGAGCCGACCCCGGCCAGCGAAAAAGAGGCCATCATGGACGCGATCAACGCGCTGCGACCAGAAGGCAGCACCAACGCCGCCGAAGGCATCCGCTTAGGCTATCAGGTCGCACAGGACAATCTACGTGAAGGCGAAAACAACCGCGTCATCGTGTTGAGCGACGGTGTAGCCAACGTGGGCATCACCGGGCCGGACGGCATCCTGGAATTGGTCGCCGAAGGCATCGACAACGGGATCACCCTCAGCACCATCGGCTTTGGCATGGGCAATTACAACGATGTCCTCATGGAACAGATTGCCAACGATGGCAACGGCAATTACTACTACGTGGATAATCTGCGGCAGGCGCGTCGGGTGTTCGTCCACAACCTGACTAGCACGCTGCAAGTCATCGGCTTTGATGCCAAAATTCAGGTGGAATTCAACCCGGTAGTCACCGACCGCTACCGCTTGATCGGCTATGAAAACCGCGCCATCGCCGACGAAGACTTCCGCAATGATGAAGTAGACGCAGGGGAAATCGGCGCGGGGCATAGCGTCACCGCCCTGTACGAACTCGCCTTAGAGAGCGACGACGCAGACGGCGTGATCGCCACCGCGTATATTCGCTATCAAGACGCTGACACCGAAGAAGTCGTGGAAATCAGCCGCGACATCACCACCGCTGACGTACTCGCCAGTATGGACGAAGCCCCGGCCTCGTTCAAGCTCCATGCGGCAGTGGCAGAATTCGCGGAACTATTGCGCGAAAGCGTCTGGGCGGAAGACGGCTCTTATGGTGCAGTGTTGGCGCTGCTCAACGACGCACGCGACGACCTGACCGACACGGAAGACCTCGACGAACTGGTCACGATGATCGAAACCGCCGTCCGCCTGGGTGATGAGTAAAATGTAACTACTCAGGTAAAGCCTATATCCCGCATCGGCTCAAAGCCGATGGCTACATTAAACGCTAGGAAGCCCGTAAACGGGCTAGTCAGCGCGAAAGATCAATTTTATACAGCCCGTTTACGGGTGGCGCATACATGTGCAGTGGGCTAGCCCCGGTTTTGAACCGGGGCAGTAAGCAAATCAAAGCATACCTGAGTAGTTACGACAATACAGTCTAATATCATCGCTTATGCGTTACAATTGTTGTCGCGCTACCGGCTGTTGTGCCGATGCGGGCAACTTTAATTTGTGTGTGAGGAGATAACGATGCTCAACGAATTTAAGAAGTTCATTTTGCGCG
Organism: Anaerolineae bacterium; assembly: GCA_034437635.1. Lineage (GTDB taxonomy): Bacteria > Chloroflexota > Anaerolineae > Aggregatilineales > Phototrophicaceae > J038. The sequence goes on from DAOTTT010000036.1 coordinate 3,489, forward strand.
GTAACGTGATTGATCTGGCAGTGGGTATCATCATCGGGGCGGCGTTTACAGCGGTGGTGCAATCGCTGGTCAACGACATCATCATGCCGCCCATTGGCTATATCTTCGGCGGGCTGGACTTTTCCAGCATTGTGATTACCC
>DAOTTT010000037.1:0-6690 GCA_034437635.1 Anaerolineae bacterium
ATCGGCATCGCCTTCGCGCTCATCACACTCAACGTTAATTTCACCTCTACGGCCAGCGATACCACACAATTTTTATGGGTGATTACGCTGTTTGTGATGTGGGGTGCCGGGGTCGCATGGATTTACAGCGACCTTAGCAGCATCGGCGCAAGCGCCCGCAACGAGCAAGACCTTAGCGCGGCCAAGGTCAATCGTCGGCAATTCTTGGTCAGCGTGGGCGGCACAACGGCTACATTAACCGTCATGGGCGCGACCGTCGGCGCATTGCTCAACATAGAAAGCAGTACGAGCGCCGTTAGTGGTAGCTCAGTTGCGGATCTACCAGACGGCCTGCCTAATCAAGAAGCGGGCATTAACCCCGCACCGGGCACACGTCCAGAATACACGCCATTAGACGATCACTATCGCATCGACATCAGCGCCCGCCCGCCCATTCTCAACGGCGAAACATGGCGCTTGCAGGTGAATGGTTTAGTCGCAGAACCGCTGGAAATCAGCCTAAATGACCTGCAAAACAACTATGAGCCTGTCGATCGTTTCGTGACCTTATCGTGCATTTCCAACCGACTCGCCGGGGATCTTATCAGCACGACACGTTGGACGGGTGTGCCGCTGCACATCCTGTTGGATGAGTGGAATTTAGCCGAAAACGCCAGCCACCTCCGTATCATCAGCGCCGATGGCTTTGACGAATGGGTAGACATTGACCTGATTTATTCCGATACGCGCATCATGCTGTGCTACGCCTGGGATGGCAAACCGCTCAAGCAAAAGCACGGCTTCCCGCTGCGTATCTGGATCCCGGATCGCTTCGGCATGAAGCAGCCCAAATGGATCACGGAAATTCAAGTTGTTGACTCCTGGGATGAAGGATACTGGGTCGAGCGCAACTGGGATGCGGAGGCGCTGGTTCAGCCGACATCTGTCATCGACACCGTAGCGACTGAAGCCGCATTCGAGCAAGGCGAGCAGTTGATGATCCCAATTGGCGGCATCGCCTACACTGGCGCTAAGGGAGTCTCCAAAGTTGAGATCAGCATTGACGATGGCGATTGGCAAGAGGCCAAATTACGCGACCCTCTCTCAGAGACAACCTGGGTGATCTGGCGCTATGATTGGCCGTTTGAGGCCGGGCGGCATAGCTTCCAGGTGCGTTGTTACTTGGGCGATGGCACGCTCCAGCCGACGGAACGCAGCAGCCACTTCCCGGATGGCGCAACCGGCGTGCATGAAGTCGCCACACGCATACCGGACTCGATCACGGCAGCACAGGAGTCTACGCCAGAAGCCGCCGCTAACAGCTAAATCGATTATGCCCGCCACACGACATGGCGGGCTTTTTGCTCTTATTGCGAGATCGATTCGACGATGAGCGTGTAATTGATCGGGTCAGTCGTCACTGGGGCATACGGCGATACAGCGATCACTGCGCGAGTCGTCGCGTCCAGCAAGGGATGCGACCAGTTATCCAGCGGTGTGCTTAACCGCGTGACATTTAGTACCTCATCTCCGGCGTATTCCACCACTTGCACCCAGGCTTGCTGCGGCAAGACGTTATCCATCCACAACCACCCCTCAGATTGCCATCCGCCATCATCGGCTTCAAAGTCGCTGCTGTAGCCAATCTCCGGGATGGCGACATCATCAATGGCGAAGCCCGGCTCGTTTACTGCGTCATCGGTGATGTACATAAACCGCAGTAGAATATCTTGCCCGGCGTAAGCGTCAAGCGCGATGCTCTGCGTAATCCAATCATCTGTATAGCCTGTATACGCCATGCCGTAGCTATTGCCGAAGGGATTTGCCAGCGTCCCTGCATCACCCGTTATGATGTCCCATGTCGCGCCACCATCCGCGCTGACCGTCACATAGGCATAATCCCAAAATTCTTCGATAGAATACCATGTCTTAAATGTGAGCGTAGCCGTCTCGACATCGCGCAGATCAAAGGCGCGGGTGAGCGTCGTTTCGCTGGTATCCCCGCGATTACCGTACCACATGCGCTCACCGCTGGCAGCCTGCGTAGGAATGAGTGTCGTCGTTGTCGGCATATCTAAGTCGATAATCAGTTTTTGGTCGTCTTGCAGATCGTCTAGTTGATAGTAAGCGGTGCTGTACTGATTGCGGCGCGACTCCCATACGGCCGGGTTCAAGCCATGATTCAGCAGCGGCACGGCAATCAGGTTATCATCGCCCAAAAACGGATACCCATAGCGCCCATCCGCAAATGTCGCGTCTTGGATGAGATTGGCGACCGCCCAATCCGCAAAGAACGTGTCGGCGGTAGTGCCATCCAGGGCTTGCAGCGCATTATCAACGGCGATCAACCCGTTATCTTGCTGGTCGCTCAGTAGACGGATGCCTTCGTCGCCGTACCGCTCGTAGAAATAGGTGACGAACATAAAGCCCGCGCCATAATTCGCCCCACGCGATACACTGTTACTCAGGCCGAAGGTGTTAAGCTGGACGGTGGGCGATGACAAGAAAAAGCCTGGATACCGCAGCGGATCCGGATAGCCTAGATACAGTTCGGTAAATGTCGATAAGCCTTCGTTGAGCCAGGTGTCCTCGTTGCCATCCATGTTATAGCGAATCATATGTTGGAACTCGTGTGCCAGTGTTGAACTCAAAATCGGCGAGGCAATGTTCGTGCCGAACGCGCTCATATTGACGAAAAACATCTCGCGCTCATTGGAAAGCGCCATGACTTCCAGCGGCAAGGTATGCCGTTGGGCGAAGTACGCACCGACGTTAAAGCCCAGGTTGTAGGCGAACAAGATATGTAAGCGTGTGTCGCCATCCACGCCGGGGGATGGTTCTTCGCCCCATAGCGCCCGTGTTTGATCGTAAATTTCCGTGTCGAACGTATCAGCAACGGCTTGCGCTGCATCCTGCCCGACCCCCGCACCTTGCTCTACCCAGATATACACATGATCGCCAATGGCGAGTAAGTCCGCATCAACGGTAAACGTTTCTTCCGCATCGGAGTTGGACGCAAAAAAGGTGTCCGCATCCCCAACGGCAAACTGCGGCGGGCTTTGTGGCGGCGGCGCGATGACCGTCACCCCGCGTAACTCCTGTGCCACACGGCTAAAATCCAGCGGCGGCACATAGGTAGATTCTAAAGCGGTCAATGTCGGGTAATTCGTTGGGGGTTGGTCGTCTTCTTGCGCTTGTAAGCTGATAGTCACAAGCAGGAGGAGAAGGAGAAAAATGACTTTACGCATCACAGCCTCGTTTAATTTGTCCTAACACATACGCTCATTGTAATTGAAAAACGGATGAACCTTGTAATCCATCCGCTTTTCGGGGAAGCATCGATTGTCACCAAATCAATCATCTGCATCAGTCAGTAGGGGGACGATGCGCAGCACTCATCTGCACCATGCGAAGACAGAGGTAAACCCCACCTGCAAAAAATGCTAGGGCGCTCGCAGCGGCGATGCTCCAACCGATGATCTGTAACGATCCCGAAATACTGATCGGGAGTACAAACATCACCTGGGTATCCATCACAAGGGTTTGCTGCATGCCATCGCTCCATTTACTTTCTTGATAAAAGCATACAGCAACCTTCATCTAAAAGCTATCCCCCCGATGGTACTATGGGCTAGCCCAATAGTCCTATTTGGTGTCGTCTGGTTGTGCGTCACCCGGTGTGATGTCATCCATTTGTAGCGGATTGTCGGGTTCATCTGCTTCTTTCACGCCGGTGATGACCCGCAGCATATCGGACGTTTTCTTCAACGTCGTTTTAAAGTCGTCGCCGCTCAGGGCTTCTACCTTGGTGGTGAACATTTCGGCAGTTTCCGGGATGCGCATCAGCATATCAAGCAGCGTGTTGCCGGTCGGCCCGTTGCCGTTACCGCCGCCAAAGTCCACAATGCGGACGTTTTTACCCAATCCAGCCATAGCTTGCGCCACCGCTTGCACCTTGGCAATATCGGCCTGTGTAACCTGCTCGATGACGTATTGGCGCAAGTTGATCTCGTCTTCTGCCGCACTCGCCGCCGCCAGCTCGCGGCGACCTTCGGCTTCCGCTAACAGTTTCGCCTTTTGACCTTCGGCTTCCGCTAACAATTGTGCGCGAACACCTTCAGCCTCGGCCTTCTCACCTTGAGCTTCGGCTTCCTTCATGGCACGTAACGCAGCCGCATCACCCAAGCCGCGTTTTTCCGTCGCTTCCGCTTCGGCTTCCGCACGGCGGCGGGTAGCAGATGCTGCGGCTTCCGCTTCGATTTCAATACGGCGGCGCTCGCCTTCCGCACGAATTTCGGTCGCCTCACGGGTGGCACGGGCAGGCACCAACACCTCGGCCTCTTGCTCTTGCTCGACCGCCAACGCCCGGCGCTTTTGCACTTCCATGTCACTATCCGCTTGTGCCAAGCCGACCTCACGCTTTACGCCGACTTCGCGCAGTTGTAGCGCCTCGCGCTGTGCCAAAATTTCGCGCTGCGAGTCGAGTTCGGCTTGCTCGGCCAACCGGGTAGCTTCCGCAGCTTTGACGCGGGCTTCGCGCTCGGCTTCCGCTTCGGCGATCTTAGCATCGCGCTTAATCATAGCGATCTGCGGCGCGGCCATCGCCTCTAAGTAGCCTTGGCCGTCGGTGATCTCCTCAATACCCATCGAGATGATTTTCACGCCCATTGCTACCACGTCATCAGAGGCCAAATCCTGCACCTTCTGGACGAAATCATCGCGGTCACGGTGGATGGCTTCTACCGTCATCTGACCGACGATGGCGCGGAAGTTGGCGCTCAGGGTCTCTAAGATCACCATGCGGACTTCTTCCCGCGTTTTATCCAAAAACGCTTGTGCAGCCGTCTTCAAGGCCGCTTCTTCGCTGTCGATCTGCACTTGTGACACCCAGTCAAGTTGGATTGGCACACCGCTTACGGTGTAGACTTCATCCTTCTCCGTCTTGATCGTCATAATCGTGAGATCAAGCATCTTGTAGCTTTGCAGAATAGGGATGACAAACACACTACCGTTCGTCACCAAACGCGACTGACCACTACCATAAACGACCATCACTTGGCTCGGTGGTACTTTGTGATAGTACCGCGAGATGATTACGATCAGCGCCACAATTATCACCGCACCGGCGACAAATACGGCTAAAATGCCCGCACCTTCCATAGCACCTTCTCCTCTAAAAAAATATTAGGTTGTAAAATCATTCTTAGCACGTTTTAAAAAAGTGAGCAACTCGCACTAAGACTCAATCTTCGTGACGACCAAGCGCCCGTTTAAAACCTGCTCCACTTGCACAATATCGCCCTTATGTAGCGCCAATTCACGGTCTTGTGCGACCACTGGATACTTCATCACACTTGTGGCCGTGACCATCGCCTCGCCCACTTGCCCCGGCGGGATGTTAACGGTAATGCGAGCTTGTACCCCGACTAATGATTCCCCTGTCAGTAGATCGTTGGATTGCTGCCGCAAAACCCAGCGCATTATGCCCATTGTGCTCCGGCCAAAGACCAAGCCAAAGACCAAAGCCACAAGCAAACTATACGCGGCATCCCACCCGGCAAATGAGGCCATCAGGCCGACAGAGCCAAAACCGGCCATAAATGCCGCAATTACCATACAGCCCAAGCTGCGCGCATCCCCCCCACTGGCATCCATTTCAACGTCCATTTCAACGTCGCCAATATCACCAAAGAGAATAGATACGAGCAAAAAGATCAGGCCGGAGGCCATCACACCACCATAAATCCAGGGTAATAACTCTGTCATATGCTTGCCTCTCGTGTTTGATGAACAATCTTAGTATATGCGATTATAGTCGACGTGTTCCCCCCACATATTGGGGATAAACCCTTGACCACACTAAACCGTTATGATATGCTGTGCAGCATAATAATGTACCTGTAGCTCAGCGGATAGAGCACTTGTCTACGGAACAAGGGGTCCGGGGTTCGAATCCCTGCAGGTACACCTAATAGGACGTAGTCCGAACATTGACCAGCCTTCGCGCTGGTCTTTGTTTTTCCCCTAACCGCTCTACCACCACTTTTCTGTACCCGCTGAGTAACATGGCGCAGGTAAGAGAATGGGGGAAGTAACTCCAGTCGGATGATCATTCCCTCCGGGTCAACAACAACCCGCTCGATCATGTGGCGTAGCAAATCTTTTTGATCGCTACGCTCCAGCTTACTATACAGTATACCCACTTTTGCAATTATGGTGAGTGCTGCATCCAAATTCCTGATATGGAATGTCTGCTTTTGTTGCAGCGTTTCCAAGTTGATCTGTAGGGTGCGGCGTCGATCCTGCCATTCTGCCCATAGATTATCCCAAACGCGCTCGGTGATTTTACCGGATGCAAACAGTCGCGCTGTTCTTGCTTCTTCTTCATTGACTGCACGGAGCGCCGCTTCCAACTCTTCACGCTCCGATGGGCGCAGATGCCCTAACTTTCGAGCCAACTCATCGGTATAGCTGTCACGGATGAGCGAAAGCAGATCAGGATCAACCTGTATCTGGATTAATTCCTGCGGTATTTGCTGGTCAATCGTGCTACAAAGAATATTGATATTGCTACTTGGTACACAATAATACGCTGTGCCACCACCTGAACGCCGTGTGTTGGATGTCGAACCAGGGCTTTTGCAAAGTCGCTAAAGCAAAAGTTGAAGGGCATCGGGATAATTCACTGAGAAATAGCGCCGAGCTTCGGGC
>DAOTTT010000038.1:0-8606 GCA_034437635.1 Anaerolineae bacterium
GATGCTGACTGAAGTATAGCATAAAACGCCTGATGGTGGCGTATTTTGCCCGACATGACCCGATGCAAAATCCAGCCACACATCAGGCGGGCTAAAGCCCACGAGAAACCCACCTAACCACTGCCATTAAAATGGCGTGGCTTGCGGCGGGTTCAAAATCTGTCAAATTCGCACCATAGAGAATAGCATCGCTCCAGTCTACGTCTTGTAAGTCCGCCCCGGTGAGATTGGCGGAGGCCATGTTCACGCCGCGTAAATCCAGCCCGGATAAATCCAAGCCGCTGAGGTTGCGCCCGGCGAGTGTGCGCGTGTTTTTGAGGGCATTGGCGATGTGTTCTTTTGTGATGGTCTGCATGAGCAATTGCTCCGTTAGTGAAAAGTATCACAGTCACCTTAGCACATTTCAGCACGCCGGAGCAATCAAAATTTACGGTCTTCGCGGGGAATTGATAATTTTTTTATAACTACTCAGATATATCCCGCATCGGCTCAAAGCCGATGGCTACACAAACGCTTGTAAGCCCATAAATGGGCTGTGTACTCACTGATTAGCCCGTTCACGGGCTTTGCGGTGAGCTAGTTCCTGGTTTTGAACCGGGGCAGCGTGTAAATCGCAGCATACCTGAGTAGTTACATTTTTTATAACTTGCAAAAAACCCACCACGCCCCATATCATGATAGCTTGGGTAAAGCATGGAAAAGATAAGCATGGAAAATCCGCGTTTAGTTGGGGCTGGCGCTCTATTTATTGATGACATCGTATTGCCGAACGGCGAAACCCACATGGGCGTTCTAGGGGGCGGGGTCGTCCATGCGTTGATGGCTGCCGCGCTCTGGGGGGAGCGGGCTGGCCTATGTGCGTTCGCGGGGAGCGGCCTGCCGGAGGGGGCACAAGCTCATCTGTCCCAATTTATGGATGTGCGCGGTCTACATCGCCTGAGCATCCCACAGGCGCGGGCATGGCAAGTCTTCGAGCATGACGGCCAACGGCGCGAACTCCACCGCGTGAAGGACATCGCGCCCTTCGTCGCCGGGACAAACCCGCAGCACCTCCCCGCCGCTTATGCACAGGCAAAAGCCTATTTTCTCTTGCAGGATTTTAACGGCATCCAGACATGGGCGGATCGCCCCGGCATCAAACTATGGGAGCCGAATCAACTGGCGATACTCAAGGCCACACGAGACGATCTACAGGCAGTGTTGAGCAATCATCATATTGATGTTATCTCGCCCAACCTGGAAGAAGCCCAGCACATTTACGGCCATATCGCGCCGGATGAGATCATCGACAAATTATTTGAAGATGGCGCTCAGGGTGTGGCGTTACGCATGGGCAAAGCCGGGTCTTTGGTGGCGGATGCACAAACGGATAAGCGCCATTTTATCCCCATCGCCCCGGCACAGACCGTTGTCGATCAAACCGGGGCGGGGAACAGCTACAGCGGCGGCCTTATTGCGGGTTTGGTGCAGGGGTACACCTTACACGAAGCGGCGATGATGGGCGCAGTCGCCGCCTCATTCTGCTTAGAGACTTTCGGCGTACTCAACCCGGCCACGATTAACCCCAAAGAGCGCGACCGCCGCTATAATCAACTGCTTTTATCCGCCCGCGCCCGCAAGTAGAAGATCAAGTCTTGCTCAACAGTGGGCGCACCCAAATGATGCAGCATGGCTAAGGTCTGTGCGCGGTGGTCGGTGCCATGATTGACCACATGCGCCATAATTTCGCCTTGAATTTGCGTGTAGGTGTTGCCGCTGGTGGTGCTATAGCTAAAGGGGCGCGTTAGGTCGCCCTCTTGTAGATTATCCAGGTAGCCGCGCACCATCGCTTCAACCTCATCCCACTTAGCGCGGACGGCGGCGCGGGTCGGGTAATCCGCCGGGTCGAACATGGCTTTTGGGCTTTGGCCTTGTAAGCGTGTGAACCACATCCATTCCGCGCTCATGGTATGCACCACTTGGTTATGGATGGACCCCCAAGAGTAATCTAACGTTTGGGTGAACTGCGCATCCGTCAGCGTGGTGATTGATTTTTCCCACACCAGACGATGCGCCCAATAATTATAATCAAAGAGCATTTTTGCAAGATCAATGGTCATCATAGGTCATTTATCCAGTCTCATCTGCGGCAATTTGCCAGATGTCCAGCCCGGTATCACAGCCGATCGTGAGTGTTGTGCCGTCCGCACTCAGGCGGTATTGATCCGGCACGCGGTCGCACTCGCGGTATTCACCCAAGTTGATGCGCTCGCCCGTTTCCACAATCCACGCGATCACGACAGGTTCAAAAGCGATGTTTACGCCTAAAATCACGCTGGCATCCGGCGTGACGAAAAACGCCTGCACATAATCACCGTCCAGCGGGGCGATGACGCGGTTTTCGCCGCTGTCAAAGTCCAGCAGATTGAGCGTTTCGGACTGTGGATTACGCCATGCGAACACCGTCGCACCCGCATTGATCTGCCCGAAAACCGCCGGGCCATTCTCGACTGTGGCTTCTCGCCGGAGCATACCCGTCTCCATATTCCACAGCTTGACCACGCCTTCCGCGCTAGTCGTCACCTCATGCGGCACGGGGATGCGCCCGACCGGGATCAGCACGTCGGGGTCATCCGCCGGGGCATAATCCACTTCTAACGGCAGGGTCAGCAGGTCAAATGCCACATTGACGATGCGGCGCGTGTTGGTATCGTCCAGCAGTTCCAGCCAAAGCGATTCATCGCCCGCCCAGGCTTCTTGTGCGACGGCAGTGGTCGCATAGGTGTTAGTCGTCGCTTCGCTACCGTCTAACGGCTGTTTAATCACGGTGAGTTCATCGCCGGTATCGCGCACGCTCAAGATGGACTCCGACGCAAAGGCCAAGGCCATCGGGTCGCCTTCGCCCAGGCTGTACTGCACCACTTCCCCATCATGATCCAAGACGACGATCACGCCGTCAGCGTTGGTCATGGCGATGTTCTCACCGGAAGCATCAATTTTATGATGCCCGGTGGGGAACGCCCCGGCATCCGGGTCTAGCGCGTCATAATCAATCTGCGTGATGGGTTGTAACTGCGTGATGTTCTCGGCGGTGATGGGCGTTGTCCCTGATGTATCTTGATCTTGTGCCATCATGACGGTGATGACGACCAGCGCAATCACCACAAACCATGCGGCATAAGCACTTTGGTTAACTTTCATAGGCGTTTTTCTCCTGTTAATATGTATCCGGTAAATCGTTTAAAAATAAGACCGTATCACCGCTGCTCAAATGCGTTTGATACCAGTCCATCGCTTGCCGCAGTTCATCGACCACCTGTAGACGATCTGCCGGGAAATCCACCGCTTGCAAGCCCTCATAAATGGGGCGCGTTTGCTCCTTGCCCACAAGGATAATGTCAGTTGCATATTGCGCGGCAATCTCGCCCAGGCGTTTATTCTCGCGCTCATGCAGATCGCCAAGCTCCACCATCCCCGGTGTGACCAACAAGCGCCGCCCGGTCTTGTGCATCCCCAGGACGCGCAAAGAACTGACCACCCCGGCGGGGTTGGCGCTGTAGGCATCGTTGATAATGGTGATGCCGTTGGCCGTCGTCTGCCGTACCAAACGGCTTTCCGACGGTGCTAAGGTCTTCACGCGGAAGGCGACATCACGCAGGGGCATTCCCTCATAAACGGCGACCGCTGTCGCCAGCAAAATATTGGTGACATTGTGCAAACCCAAAACCGGCGCGACAAAATCCGCTTTTTCACCCGTATGCACATCATGGACTGTAAAGGTTAAGCCATCCAACGTCTCGTCAATGTCAGTAGCGACAAAGCGCGGCCCATCGGCGAGTGCGTCGGCGGGATCAATCGCCTTGCTAATGGCGATGCGGTTCGACGGATAACCGCGCTCGTACATATCACGCACATAGGGGTTATCCCAGTTGAACACGCCCAGGCCATCCGGCGGCAGCGCCTTAATGATCTCGTACTTGGCCTCGCGGATGTTTTCCAGACTGCCGAAACGCTCTAAATGCTGCGGGCCGACTTCCGTCACAATGCTAATATCCGGCGGCGTGAGTGCGGCAATCCGCGCAATTTCGCCTTGAATATACGCGCCCATCTCCACGATAAAATGATTCACGCTGTAATCGTTCTTAAGGTCGTTGTTAATGGCGATGCAAACGCCCATCATCGTGTTATAGCTTTTTGGCGTGGGGTAGGCTTTATAACGCCCATTAAGAATATCCGCGACAAAGTTTTTGGTCGTCGTCTTGCCGTAGCTCCCGGTGATGCCAATCACACGCGGCTGCAAATCCGCCATAATGCCCCGCGCATTGGCTACAAAGCGCCCGCGCAAATAGCCTTCTACGGGTGTCATCAACAGGTTACCCAATGCCAACCACAGCGGCACCGCGATAAACACCACCAAGCCGACCAGCATCACCCCGACGACCTGCAATTCATAATCCTGAATGGACACCGCCGACACGACCGCCACCCAAACAGCCAGCATCAAGGCGGTGACCAAGAACGACGCGCCTAATAGACGGCGGGCGCGTTGCGTCGGGTTGAACGCCTTCTTGATTTCGCCTTCATCCGGCGGCCACACGGCGACCATGCTCGCGCCGATGCCGACCAACGCCGGGAGGATCGACTCCGGCGACTCCGAAAAGACGACCGCCAGCGCCACCCCCACCACGACCGCACCCAACGCCCGCGCCGGGATGACCCGCTCGCATTCGCGTAGCCACCAGCGTAGATAGCGATTGCTTTTGTATTCTTCGATTTGATAAAAACGGGCTTGCTTATAGACGCGCCAAACCGCGCCACCCAACCAAACCACCATTAATGCCACCAGAAAAAGTGATTGCATCGCGTCCCCTTGCTCTATGTTTGCGGCTATAATGGTAACTACTCAGGTATGCTCTGATTTGCTTACTGCCCCGGTTCAAAACCGGGGGCTAGCCCACCGCAGCGCATGTAAACGGGCTGTATAAAATTGGTCTTTCGCGCTGACTAGCCCGTTTACGGGCTTCCTAGCGTTTAATGTAGCCATCGGCTTTGAGCCGATGCGGGATATAGGCTTTACCTGAGCAGTTACCTATAATGAGGGAATGGTATCAAACATAACATCTAAATTACAGAGAAAAGCACCGCTATCACACTGATAGCGGCGCAAAGTCATGTAGGATTACAACCCGGCTTGGAGCGTTGTCAGGGCTGCGGCTACGTCATCGCCCAGGTGGAAGCGAAGGACGCGGCGATTTTCGTCTAACAAGGCTGTGCGATCCCCCAGGGCTTGGGCTTCTTTGAGTGTGCCAAAGCTCATCGCGGAGGCATCTTCCCCGGCGGTGTCCGGGATGTCAGCATCACGGGGCATGGTCGCCAAGAATTGCACGAACAAGCCGTTACCCGCATCGCCTTTGTGCAACTGCCCGGTGCTATGCAAAAAGCGCGGCCCATACCCCACCGTCACGGCCAGTTTGTACGTATCGCGGATGGTCGATTGCAGCGCCTTGAGCGCGTCATCGCTGGCCGCATTAGGATGCGTAAACGCTTGCAGCGCCACATAATCCCCGGCCTGCGCTTGATCCAAAAACGCCTTGAGCGCCGCCGCCGGGTTATCGGCCTGCACATCACCATAAACGGTGATGCCATCCCCGCTGAGGGCTGCATCTAGCGTCGGCAATTTACCCGTTTTTTCGTACTCGGCAATCATCGCACGGGCGGATTTTTTAGCTGACTCTACGTTCGGTTGGTCAAAGGGTTGAATACCCATGATATGCCCGGCGACGACTGTCGCCATCTCCCACAGGAAGTATTGCGCCCCTAGATCATAAATATCGCGCAAGGTGATCGTCACCAGCGGATGCCCGGCGGCCTTGAGCGCATCAAGCGCGGCGTTATGGGTGGTGTCGTTAGCCAGTTGCAAGTACACAAACAGCCGATCATCACCGTAAACGTCCGGCGTACCGAGCGGCTCACCGACGACGGGCAAAATCCCCTTGCCATTTTTACCTGTGCTCTCCGCGACGAGTTGCTCAACCCAATCGCCAAAGTGTGCAATAGCGGGCGAAGTCACCAAGGTGAGCTTATCACGCCCGGCCTGCGCCATTTCGCCCACAATTACGCCGAGCAAACCGCCGTTGTTATCGCTCTCGCTCATGTTACTCAGCGCGGAGCAGTTAATTACCATATCGCTGGCACGCTGCAAAATCCGCTCGACATCTACGCCAACTAGCGCCGCCGGGAGTATCCCGAAGAAGCTCAAAACGGAATAGCGCCCGCCAATGTTGGGATCGTTGAGAAAGGTTGCGCGGAATTGGTATTGGTCGGCCATCGTCTCTAACTTGCTGCCGGGGTCGGTGATGGCGACAAAGTGCTTGCCCGCTGCATCCTTGCCGACGGTATCCACCACGCGATTATAAAAATACTTGAAGAACGAGAGCGTTTCCGCTGTGCCGCCGGATTTCGTCGCCACGATAAACAGCGTCTTGCTCAGGTCGAGCGCGTCATCATAGCCGAGCACATAACCGGGATCGGTGCTATCCAGCACAGCGAGATCAAGATAACCATCAGCCACGCCGAACGTCTCGCGGAAGACTTCCGGCGCGAGACTGCTCCCGCCCATGCCAAGCAGCAGCGCGTGCGTATAGCCATCGCCCTTGACCGCTTCTACAAAGGCATTAATCCGCTTGACTTGCCCGCGCATGACATTCGGGCTATGCAGCCAACCGAGACGATTTGTAATTTCATCTTCACTATCCGCCCACACAGTATGATCGTGATTCCAGATGCGCTTGATGACCTTACCCGCATGGATTTTGCCGCACGCCGCATCAACCGCCGCTTGCGCATCGCCTAAATCCGCTTGGATATAATCAAATAAACCGCGCACACGCTCTTGCTTGGCTTCCAAACTCGTCATGAGCGACTCAAAGGCTTGGGCGAACTTCTCCACGCCTTCTTTAAGCAGTTGATCGGTCACCGCGTCAATATTAATGCCCAAAGCGGCGAGCTTGGCGAATTGCTCCTGCGCGATATGCACATCCGTATCTATAGTACGCGCCACCGTGCCATCATCGATCACCGCGTCTAAGGTATCGGGCGGTAGCGTGTTGACTGTATGCGGGCCGATGAGGGTATCCACATACAACACATCGGAATAGTTCGGGTTCTTAGTACCCGTAGAAGCCCACAGCGGACGCTGTACCCGTGCGCCCTGTGCGGCAAGCGCGTCCCAAGCCTCACCGCTGAAGATGGCCTTAAAGCGTTCATAAGCCAGCTTGGAATTTGCGATGGCGATATTGCCCAAAAGATCGGCTTCGCCCTTTTCCGTCAACAGCTTATCAACGGCCACATCCACACGGCTGACGAAGAAGGAGGCAACCGAGGCAATCTTGCTGATGTTTTGCCCGGCATCTAAACGCTTTTGCAACCCGGCGATATAGGCGTTTGCCACTTTTACATACTGCTCAACGGAGAAGATCAGCGTCACGTTGATGTTGATGCCGTCCGCTGTGAGCGTTTCAATCGCGGGGATGCCCTCCGGCGTAGCCGGGACTTTAATCATCACATTCGGACGATCCACCGCCGCATGATAGCGGCGCGCTTCTTCGATGGTGCCATCGGTATCATGCGCCAAAGTCGGGCTGACTTCTAAGCTCACCACACCGTCTATCCCGTCGCTAGCATCGTATATCGGGCGCAGCAAGTCAGCGGCGTGTTGAATATCCGCGATCACCAGCGCATCGTAAATTTCCTGCGTGGATTTACCCGCAAGCACCAGCTCACCGAAGGCGGTGTCATAGTCGTTGCTGCCTGCAATCGCTTGCTCGAAGATCGACGGGTTAGAAGTCACGCCGCGCACGCCTTGGTCGATGGCCGCTTGCATCCCGCCATCTTCCAAAAACGACCGCCGGATGTAATCCAACCAAATAGATTGCCCTTGAGCGTGTAAATCATGGAGTTTCGTCATAGTCTGTCCCTGTCTTTTATATAACTAACATGTGCTGATGATAGCGTATGGATATTAAGAAGCAATGGCAAAGGCGTGTCTTACGTGGGGTATTGTGGGTTTTATACGGTAGCGCAAAACAACTGAAGGATTGCACCGATGTCAAAAGATGATTTTGTCGTCGTCAAAGAATTGATGGATCAAGGCAAGTTCGAGGAAGCCCGCGCCGTACTCCGTACAATGGGGCGCGTCCCTGGGATTGCGAAATGGTGGGCGACTATCGACCGGCTCGACCCGGCACGCGCCGCGACGGTACGCGGTACACCCCGCGTCAACCCACAAAAAGAGGCGTTCGTCGCGCAGTGGGTTAAGCAGGAACGCGGTGTGGGGGGCATCATGAGCGTCATGTTAATCGTACTTGGCGGCTTCGTCCTCATCTTCGCCGGGGATGTGTGGTGGTTGGCCGTACCCATCGCGTTAGTCGGTGCGGGATTAGCCTACTTTACCACCCAACGCACCATCACAGAGGCACACTTGACGGCGCTCAAGGTGGGGCAAATGCGTATATATACAGTTTTCTTTTTGGGATTGGGGGTCGTCTTCAGCATCTTGGCCGTCGCCAACGGCACATTCTATGAGCCGTTCGCCGCTATCGGCAATTTCACCTTAGCGGGTGTCACCT
>DAOTTT010000039.1:0-3795 GCA_034437635.1 Anaerolineae bacterium
GGTGGTGGCTCGAACCGCTGCTGACTATCAATAGTGTAAATCACATAAGAATAGCCAGGGTCTTCGTAGATTATGCGTTCTTGTACGACGTTCTCCCGGAATAAACTGGTAAACCACTGCGTTTGAAAGGCGATGCGTTCGCCGGGGTAATCCTGCTGGATGCCGACGCGCTCATAAAACTCGTAGGTTTCCGGGTCCGCTAGGATGAAATGCGTCACACCGTCGAGTTCGTCCGTATCAACGGGCGTGTCTGTGATGCGAATATCGGCTTGTGGGAAGAAAAACGGCAAGGTTTGCATCCCCGCTGCGACAATAACGGGCGTTTGGTCGTGCGTTTCCATGTATGTCTCGAAGTAATCCACCACGCCGAGCAATGCCGCCTGCGAGAAATCATCTTCCTCTGGGATGGTCCACAACCAATCCCACCCCGCGCCTTGATCGTAAACGCTTATCATTACGCCCGGTAAACCGAGAAGGATGATCGCCCCGGCGTAGAGCCAACGCCCCGGCAAGCGCCACGCGCTGACACGCTCCGGCGTGAACCACAGCGCCAATATCACGGCTGTTGGTAAGATCATCAACGGGACGATGGCGAACGACAAGCGATAATGATAGCTATATGAGTAAAACCAAGTGATGAAATAGGGCAACGCGAGCAAGCCCGTCCATGTGAGCGTGCGCACGACAGGCTTGGCGGCTTCCGGCAGATTGCGGCCTAGCGTCCAGATGAGGATGGCCGTGCCGCTCAACGTAAACGCCCAGTCGAATATATCCATGCGATCTGGCTGTAAGATCGTTGGGGTGACACCTAGCGCCAATAAGCCTAACCCGGCGATTACCCCGCGCCATTTGAGGCGATAGGATGACCCCAACCACAGATAAGCCAATAGTGTCGCTAAGGCTAACAGCGGCCAACCGAACTCTTGCCCGCTGCGCATCGCCCGCGAAAGCCATAACGACGGCGGGAAAGTCACGGCCTCATGGCCGATGAGGATGTTACGCAAATACCAGATGCCCCCTAATGGCATACAGGCTAACCCCGTATAGAATGTGACCTCAAAGCGCGGCCACCACTGCCGCCAATCCCCGCGGACTCGTATAAAGTCCAACGCGACGAGCAACACCACACCCCATATAAATGCGCCTGCGGTGGGCTTTGTCCACATCGCAATGCCGAGAAACAAGCCGCTGATAATCGCGTAACGGCGGCGATGGGTCGTATCCAACCATGCCATGAGGAAGAATGCTGCCGCACCAGTAAAACCGAATGTTACCGGGATTTCGAGATCGGCCACCCGCGTCCAATAGCCAAAGTGAGGGTATAAGCCCCAGATCGCCGCCGCGATAATCCCCGTGCGGCGGTTGAACAACTTCGCCCCCAGGACGTAAGTCATCAAAATGCTGCCGACTTGCATCAAGGGCATAGCGGCGCGGGCAGCGTGATCGTTCCATGCGCTGCCGTTGATGACTTGGCCGAAAGTGTATTGTAATTGTACAAACTGCGGATAGTAGCCGATGTCCGTCGGAATATAACCCAATAGTGTGTAAACACGGCTTTGATACCCATAGACCCACAGCGGATCCCAAGAGCCGAAAGGCAACCAAGAGCTAATCACCCAGCGGCCTAGGGTCGCGGTGATTATCAAACCGATGATGATTTTTTCATCGAATGCCAATGCGCGGCCCGGTGCTGCGGGGTCGGTGCTGCGCACTTTGCGCCAGATAAGCGCCCATCCGACCAACGCCAAAATCACCGTGCCGCCGAGGATGAACCCAGGGGTGATTAAGGCTTGCCCGCCTTCTAAGTTCATCAAGCGCGACTGCATCGGGTTGAGTGGATCGCCTGCATGAAAATTGCTGTTTTGGCCGAGCGTGCCTAGGATGAACATCCAAGCTGTGAGCAAGGCCGGGCCAAAGGCCAGGGCAACGCCACCCACCAGGGCACGGTCGCGCCAATCCGCACGGGGCAAGGCGATCAACGCCCAGGGCGTGCCAACGCCGCCGACTACCCAGAGCAGGGCGGGTAAGGTTGTCAGTGTTGTGATGAACCAGTCAGGCATAGGATTAAAAACACATGATGATCGAAGACAGAAAATCATAGCCGGGGATGAAGGCTTATGTCAAGTACGCTACAATAGCGCGGAGTAAACGTAGGGTAAGATAGGTGATATGGTAAATAACTTTCTGGAAAACGTGCGACTCTTTTTTCGTGCCTTGGGGATGACCTTACGCGGCGAATCCGTTAAGCGCCCGGCAGGAAAATTGCTCGATTGGATTGAACAAACCAAGGCCTTAAGCGAGGCGGTGCTTAAGGCGGCTGATGACAATGGACTGGATAAAAAAGCGCGAGAAAGTGTTGTGGTCAAAGTCGATGGCCGTCCACAATCAATGGAAACGATCCTCAAAACGGTGCGCTATCATGCGCAACAAGAGTTTCCTTACATGCTCAACGACCAGACAGAGCACACATTGACGGCTATTTATGCCATAAATATGAATGATTCCTATGGTGTGCAATGTCTTGCAGAGTCGGAAGAATTAAGAAACCCGACCGTTAAAGCGCAGGTGAAGAAGTTAGCCACGCATTTGCAAGCCATTCCATCTAGTCAAAACCTTGAGGGTTAAGATAGTTGTCTTAAAATTGACAAAAAATAATTTTGACACACATTGGAACCGTTACTATCGGTAAATGTATAAATTAAATATGAATATACGCTAGTTTTCGGGGTGTTTTGTTAAGCTTTTGTGAATTAATGGAAAAATGTTTGACATTCTCACAAAACCTATGCTATGATGTTAACAAGTTGAGTTATTCAACTTATCATCTTTCATAAGGAGAATTCATCATGTTGTACAGACCACAAGAAGAAGGCCAGGGCCTGGTAGAGTACGCACTTATCCTCGTTTTGGTCGCCGTCGTCGTGATCGTCATCCTGACACTGCTCGGGCCGGTCATCGGTAACGTGTTCTCCAACATCTTCTCCAACCTGGGCGGCTAAATCGTAGTTCGCACCATTAGGTAGAAGAGAAAGGGGATGGCGAAAGCCATCCTCTTTTGATTCTGATGTGAGAGGATAAAATATGCGTCTTTACTTCTTGAGACACGGCCATGCTGAAGACCCTATCGGCATAACGGATGCTCAACGTGCTTTGACAGATTATGGTATCAAGCGGATGCAAACTGCCGCTCAGGTCATGCAGACTTTACTTGGTGGTAATCTCCATGCTATCTATAGTAGTTCGCGTGTCCGCGCTCAACAGACAGCGGAGATCGTAGGCCAAGCTATGGGGCAAACGGTGACGATCCGCGATGAACTGAACTTCGGCTTTAGCATTTCCCTACTTAAAACCATGCTCACCGGGCAAAATCCAGAAGCGCAATTGATGCTTGTCGGCCACGAACCGACCTTAAGCACGGTCGTGGGCCAATTGACCGGCGGTAATGTCATCATGAAAAAGGGGAGCTTAGCGCGTGTTGACTTGTACCGTTATGATCCGCTGCAAGGGGCGCTCGTCTGGTTGATTGCGCCGCGTGTGTTTGATGCGTTGGGGGCTGAATGACGGCCACATTTCCTAAAGATCGTATCGTAACGGGGTCTCTGTGTTACATCCATGATGCTGAAACGCATCATGTGTTATTGCTCAAGCGCGATCGTCCGCCGAATGCGGGTTTGTGGACAGCGCCCGGTGGCAAAATGGAATTGGGCGAATCGCCCATAGAGTGCTGCCTGCGCGAAATTAAAGAAGAAACGCATCTGACGCTGCAAGACCCACAATTGCGGGCAATTGTCACCG
>DAOTTT010000040.1:0-12403 GCA_034437635.1 Anaerolineae bacterium
AGCGGCTCCTTGTTCTTGTCTACGACTAAAACACGTTGCATTGAAAGTTACCTTTCAGTTCTCCGCTTGCGCGGGTAAAGTGAACCTCGCCAATGTTATCAGGTGGTTTTGTATGAACGACACTTGCTTAGACCCTCAGCATGTTTAATCGCTCACCGCAGGGTTCGGGGCTGGTTCAGTCACCCCGAAGTGCCTATATATTCGCCCGTAACGGAACCACTGAAAAGTGGCTAAGGCTGGTCAACATGGGCTTTTACAAGCCACCCGATAAATCGGGTGGTCGTTGACTGTTGAATACCAGGCATCCACTCAATTGATCGAATTGATCGAGAGGAAAATGCCTCTCCTTTCTTGGGTTAGTTGATAGACGAGTCTGACCTTATTCTAAATGGCCTTCAAGTGAGATGACAAGCAAAAGCATGATAAATGCACAAATTCTAATGCGTTTAATCCTACTAAAAATTATATTTTATATGTTACGTATATGTAACATATATGTAAATGGACATTTTACCCACGAGGCGATGAATTTTTGTAAAGTCTATCAACAGCAAACAAAGTGCTGTATGATTTTAATGATAATATGATACGCTGCACATGTATATTGATTTGCAAATGAGGAATAGAGCGTGTCTGAAGAGCGACCTAAAAAACAAAAACCATTTATCAGTTACGTTACGAAAAAACTTGATGAGCATGAACGTGGCCCCAAAATTCAGATACGGCAGATTATCGAAGAATGCGGTATGGAGTTTGTCGCTAAGCTGCTGGAAGATACCCTGCGCATAGAAGCAGAAGGTGGCATGATGATTAACAACGGCGAACGCCGCCGGACGACTGGTGGGGTCTTCTTTAGGCTAGCGCGTGAGCGTTTACCCCTGACTGCCCATTTAAAGGTGTTCAACATCTGGCAAGTCCGCAAACAAGCAAATGAATACTATCAGGGGCTATTGCCAACTTTTGATCTTGAGTCGCGCCGTGTTATCTATAATCGCATAAAGTCTATGGCCGGGAGAGTTGCTGACGTGAAAATTACTTTAGTAGGACGTCCGGGTGAAATTGAACGCCGACAAGACCTTGTCATCACAACAATGTATGATGCTGATTTCGAGGAAGAATTAGAATTGCCCAAGGGGGTGCCACAACCGCCGCAGTTGCCCAAACAATATTTGGTGTATATCGCTGGTAAGCAATGGGATCGCTTTTCACTTTCGATTTCCCCTGACGATGAACTCATTGTGGATGGCTATTTGGCATACGATGAGGAAATCCAAGATTTTGCTGTCTTTGCAACCTATGCAACCACTAAACGTATGGCACAAAAAGAGGGCCGGAAAAGAGATTACCGTAAAAACGGCGTACCGGATAAGCATAGGAAGGCTAAGCAAAAAAATAAGCCGCAAACAGATGATGTTAAAAAAGAAGAACCGAAAGATGCTGAGGCAAAGTCGGCTGAAACTAAAGCCGATAAACCACGACCGCAAGCACCGCCTATGCGTCCGATAACAGCGGAAAAAGAGAAAACGGAAAGCGATGTCGATGTGCCGCAAGCTATGACGGACGAGCAAAAACAAAAATACATCGGTTTGATCAAAGCTGTCGAAACGTATCGTCAACGCATCGCAGACTTAGAAGCCCAACCTATAGATAAACAGTTTGGCCTAGCCATGACACAAAAATTGCTGGCAAACATTGAGAAGCAGATCAATACTATGCGATCAAAATATGATGTGGAGTAGGGGGTAATGTCACAAAATGGGTGTTATTTTATTTGTAATTTATTAGAAACGTACTGTTAGCTTATCTAGTTTGGTGAAAGTATTTGCGCATTTGAAAATCCTCGTTAAAATAATCAACGAAACAAAATCCTGCATAACTAGCAAAAACGTAAAAAAAATGTAGGTGTGTTTCGTATATCTTTGCCGTAGATACTTCGCTATGGTACTGGTATGCTATGTACTAAGGCTCATTTTATTTAAGGAGAACGAAGTATGAAAAATCTTGTACGTTTGATGGTTGTCGCTGCGATGATGGCACTCGTTGCCATGCTCGTAGTCCCGGCAGCTGCACAGGACGAGGGTGAAGATCCCGGCGAAGACGGCGGTGTCATCATCACCTCTACCTTTGGTAGCGGCCCGGACACCTTCAGCCAGATCTACTGCACCGATACCGCTTGCGCTGACATGGTTGGCTTCATGTACCTGGGCTTCCTGGGTGTTGATCCTGAAGCAGCCCAGATCGTACCGGGCGCTGACGGTGGTATCGTCGAAGACTGGACTGTTTCTGAAGACAACCTGACCTACACCTTCAACCTGCGTGACAACCTCACCTGGAGCGATGGTGAACAGATTAATGCTGATGACGTGCTGGCCCACTGGGATATCCTCACCACCCCAGAAGCCGAACACCCGGATGCATTCTTGCTTGACGTGATCGAAAGTGTCGAAAAAGTTGACGACTTTACCGTCAGCGTTACCTTCACTGACCCGGCTTGCACCGCGTTGAACTACGCTGGTAGCCTGGCTCCGATCCCTGAGCACGTTTACACCGCCTTCATCGACGAAGTTGGCTACGATGGCCTAAGTAACCTGGAATGGAACTTGGCTCCTGACGTGACCAGCAGCACCTTCGCCTTTGGCGAAAGCGTTCCTGGCCAAACCACCAGCCTCCTGGGTTTTGATGCCGCACCGTATACCGAAAATGGTTTCGTGTCACCGTTCGGCCTGATCCAGGTCGTGTCCGCTGACCAAACCGTCCAGGTTGAGCAATTGCTCGCCGGTGAAATCAACATCCTCAGTGGCCCGCCCGTCAACCGCCGCAGTGAACTGCGTGAAGACGAGAGCGTCGTCGCCTACGAATTCCCAGGTAATAGCTGGGACTACATGGCGATGAACATTGCCGACCCGGCAAACCCGCAACCAGCATTGGACGAAGATGGTAACCGCATCGACCAAGGCCTGCACCCGATCTTCGGTGACGTGATGGTCCGCCAAGCGCTGGCCCACGCCGTTGACGTTGATAGCATCATCGAGAGCGCCGTCTTCGGCGAAGGCTCCCGTATGGCTGCCCACATCATCCCCAGCAGCTGGGCTTATGACAGCAACCTGGAACCGCGTGAATACGACGTTGACCTGGCGCTGGAAATGCTGGCTGAAGCTGGCTGGCTGCCGGAAGACGAAGGCTCTGACCCAGGCGTTGACAACCCGCTTGTCTGCAAGGGCTGCGCGTATGCTGAAGTAGACGAGTCCTTCGAAGGCTCCGCATTCGAATTTGAACTGCTGACCAACAGCGGTAACACCCGTCGCGAAGCCATCGGTACCGTGATCCAGGACGAACTGAGCCGCGTTGGTATCACCGTTGACTTCCAGACCATCGACTTCAACACCCTGCTGGACGTGATGGACAGCCAGAGCTACGATGCTTTCATCTTGGGCTGGCGTAATGGCTACCCGGATGACCCGAACACCGTGCAGTTGTTCGGTGCACAAGCTGACATACCGGGTTCCGGCTTCAACTTCACTTCCTTCTACAACGAAGAATACTTCGAGCTTGAAACCCAGGCGCTCAGCGTCCCCGGTTGCGACCTCGAAGAACGTGCTGAACTGTACTTCCAGATGCAAGAAATCATGCTCGAAGAAATGCCGTACATGTGGCTCTTCGTCCAAAATGGTTTCTACTCCTGGCGCGACAGCATCGAAGGTGTGGCTCCGTTCCCGTCCCAACTGTGGTGGAACGTTGACACCTGGACTGTTGCTCAGTAAAGCAACCTGAAGACCTACTAAAAACGTCGGGGGATTCCCCCGGCGTTTTTTATTGTAGAAATCTTGCAAAAATGCCTATTATTATTGGACAAAACTTACTGAAGACACTTGCCGGGCTATACGCTATACTTGCTGTAAATATGTGGACTAGGCAGTATAGCAACACTATAGCATATCATCATTTACATACAGATAGGGTTAAGGTGATATGAACAAGACGCAGGCGGCCTAGTGTGGGAAATTTGTGGAGAATAGTCAATGTATAGATATGTTGTTAGACGGTTGGTTCAAGCAGTGCCGACACTGTTTGGGATCACCCTGTTGTCATTTTTAATTATTACGGCAGCGCCTGGCGATCCAGTATCATTGTTAACTTTTGGGCCGCAGACAACGCCAGAGCAACGTGAACGTCTTGCACGGATTATGGGGGCGAACGACCCCTGGATCGTGCAATACATTCACTGGCTTATCGGCGATGACTGGCGACAACGTGATGCTGATGGCGACGGCGAACCAGATATGTACGGTCAACGCCAGGGCATCCTGCGCGGTGACTTCGGCAAATCACTCTTCCGCAGTAGTCGTGATGTTATAGATATTATTGGAGATTTCATCCTACCGACGTTAGAACTCACGATTTCTGCATTTTTGATCGGCTTATTTGTAGGGATCCCGGTAGGTATCCTCGCCGCTATTAACAGGGGCGGGTGGTTTGACAATATCACCCGTGTGCTCGCGGTGATATTTAACGCGATACCCAACTTCTGGCTGGGCTTGGTGATGATCCTCATATTTGGGTCGTGGCTAGGCATATTACCATTGGCTGGCCGATGTAAAGCACAAGTGGTAGGTGGGTGTCCGCCGATTTATGAACGGCTAGAATACCTCATTATGCCTACATTTGCGCTTGGGACGATTTATATCGCCGGGTATTCGCGTTATATGCGCACATCCATGCTTGATGTGATCGGCCAAGATTACATTCGTACTGCGCGTGCTAAAGGGTTGTCGGCACGTAATGTATGGTTCCGGCACGGCGCACGTAACGCTATGATCCCGATTGCGACCTTCCTCGGCCCGGCGATCACTGGCCTGATGGGTGGTGCTGTGATCACGGAAACCATCTTCTCCTGGCCTGGGCTGGGTCGTCAGACCATTCAAGCGGTCAACCAGCAGGATTACCCCTTCATTATGGCTGTTGTGCTCATTAGCGCGGTGGCGACCATCTTGGGGTATATTTTATCCGATATTCTATATGCGCTGATCGACCCGCGCATTCGTTTTAGCTAACGGGGTGTGGCGATGACACAAGATAAAAATCAACAAGGTGTTCAATTTAAACTTGCTGACATTATCACGATCGTCGTAGCTCTGGCATTGCTCATTGCTTTTGCAGCTTTGCCTTGGATGCAGCGTCCTTCTGTTAAGCCGACAACACCCGGTGTTAACGCATTGGTAGCCGACCCTGGCGCGACTATTTTTGGTAAATTGCAAGAGTATACGCTTTCTACTAACCCTGTCTACTTGAATGACGACACACTGACGACATGGTTCCACTTGAACGCAAGTACTAACATGGAAACAGGCTGGGAATTAGTCAACGACCCCTACTTTACCTCTCAGGGCAGTGGGTCGATCATTTTCATCCCGATTGCGGCGCTGGGTGCGCTCATCATGCAGTTGATTACGATGGGCTTCCCGACAAAGGGGACGTGGCGTATCTTGGCGCTTGGTGCGGCGCTGATGGCGTTTGGTGGCTTGGTTTTAAACCTATTCTCCTTGAAAGAAATTCAAGCGCAGTCGTTCCTTAATCTGGCCATCAACTTCGTATTCGGTGTTGTACCCATTGCTACGGTTGTGTACTTCATATCCGGCCAGCATCGTCTATCGCGGCTTATGGTCTTTATCTTCGGTGTCTTCGGGCTTTTACACTTTGGTATGGTGTCCGTGACTACGGGTTATGCGGATTTAAGTACTGACCTTGGCATTGGCTTTTGGATTACCTTTGCTTTAATTGGTGTGCTCATTGTGCAGGTCTTCTTCCGTCGTGAGCCAAAGCTGACCCGGGAAGATTTGATCATCCAACCAAAGGGTATCGTCAATGAAGACGGTGTGCTCGATCTGAGTAGTGCGAGTAGCCTTGCGGGTGAGTCACTTTACAGTAAAGCGTTTAAGCGCCTGCGCCGCGACTACCTGACGATTGGTATGTTGATGTTGGTGTTCTTGCTGGTGGCCTTCTCGCTCTCCGCACCATTGCTGGAGCAGGGGCTTGGCGTGAGCTACACTGACACGCGTGGTGATGACTTTCTGCCGATTGACAGCGGTAAGCATCTCTTAGGTACAGACGACCTCGGACGCGACCACCTGGCACGCTTGGCCTATGCCGGGCAGATTACACTGGCGATCGCTTTTGCGGCGGCGTTGTTGTCCTTGGTGATCGGCGTGATCTTGGGTATCATCACAGGCTATTATGGCGGTATCGTCGATGATGTGATTATGTGGTTCATCACAACGCTGAACTCAATCCCGCAGTTGTTCTTGCTGATTATCATCACGGCTGTGCTCAGGCCGGGGCCAGAGGCGTTGATCCTGGTGTTCGGCTTGCTCGGCTGGACGGGTACAACGCGGCTTGTGCGTGGTGAAACGCTGGCGCTGCGTGAACGCGAGTATGTGGTGAGTGCGCGTGCATTGGGCGCAAGTGACGTGCGGATTATGTTCAACCACATTATGCCGAACTTGCTGTCCATCGTGGTGGTGACGTTGGCGCTAGATATTGGTGTGCTGATGTTGAGTGAAGCTGCGTTAAGCTACTTAGGCTTGGGCGTGCAACCACCGACACCGACTTGGGGTAACATGCTCTCCAACTCGCAGACCTTCTTCAATAAGGGCGGGCACTTGGTGATCTTCCCAGGCTTGTTTATCTCGATCACTGTGTTGGCGTTCTACGTCATCGGTGACGGCCTGCGTGATGCCTTCGACCCGCGCACCAACGACTAATCACATTTTAAATCAGCTATATGTAACGGTCAGTTCGCCTGAACTGACCGTTTTTTATTGCTTGCCTACTTCTTGAGCACCGTGTTGATAAATTTATCGCGGTTGGCGTTACGGGCGATTTTACCGCTGCTCGTCTTGAGCAACCATTTAGGCCCCACGAGATGTACATAGCGGGCTGTAGCATCCGTCTGCTGGGCAATGCGACCACGCACTTCACGGACAATAGACGCGGTGGCTTCACGATTGCTAGCGTCAACATCGTCTTTGACCTCTGCGACGATTGCAATGTCTTCTGTCCCTAGTCGGTCGTTGAAAATGCCAAATGCAGTTGCGCGTCCCGGTCGCAAACCGTCAATGTCGTTAAGCAGATTTTCGATGTCTTGCGGGTAGATGTTCTTGCCACCCACGATAATGAGGTCCTTCTTGCGTCCTGTGATGTAGATTTCGCCATCTGCTAGATAGCCCATATCCCCTGTGCGATACCAATCTTCCAGAAGGGCATCCTCGCTGAGATCTGGCCGGGCATAATACCCACTCAACATACAATCACTGCGAACGATGATTTCCCCGATGTGGCGTGATGGTAAAGGCTTGTTATCTTGGTCGATGACTTGAACTTCACAGTTTGCGATGGGCTTGCCGTTGGATACAAAGGTCTGGGCGTTTTCATGGTCGTCTGCGATGGGGTGGGCTTGGTTAATGTCCATCAGGGTGAAGCGATCTACTGTATCATGCGTCAGGGGCGCTTCTATGCCCGCCTGAGAGACGGCAAAGGTGTTTTCCGCCATCGCATAGCAGACCGTCAACGCTTCGCGCTTAAAACCGTAAGAGGCAAAGCGTTCTGCAAAGGCATCATGGCTCGTGGCATAGACCGGCTCCGAGCAGTTAATGGCTGCTCGCCAACTGGATAAGTCTAACCTTTCAATGTCTTTATCTCGGATGCGCGTCGTCATAAAGTTGTAAGCAAAATTGGGCAACCAGCATAATGTGCCTTGGTGCCGTTGGATGGCATGGAGCAGTATCTTAGGGTCGCGCACCCATTGGAACGGCGACATCAGCATCAGTTTGACCCCTTGTAAAATAGGCATGATGAACCCGGCGATCAGTCCCATATCATGATACAAGGGCAACCATGATACGATGACATCATCCTTGGTTAAACGGATGGCATCGCTATAGCTAGCGATCTGATTAAGTACAGCCTCGTGGGATAGCATAACGCCTTTTTGTAAGCCAGTGCTACCGGAGGAGTGCTGCAAAAATGCCGTATCCTGCGCTTTGACTGTTTGCGGCTGGAGATAATCTTCAACGCGGCCTGCTGGCGCGAGCATATCTTTGTTGACAATTGCCTTGAGCGTATCAATGGTGCTAAGGCGTTTTTCTAGCTCAGGTTGGAGCGCGTCATATGTGATGATCGTATGGATGGATTCCGACTCAACGAGGGCTTGCACACTATAAAAGTATTTATCACGGTCGAGCTTCTCAGTCAAAAACGGGAAAATAGACGGGATCGCGCCGAGCAACATCGCGCCCCAAAAGCTGAATAAAACGTCTTCCCCATGCTGCAAAATCAGTGCGACTAAATCACCGGGTTGGATGCCGCTTTCTTTGAGTGCATGGGCATATTGCGCCGCACGCTCAAAGAATGTGCCATAGGTGTATGCCGTCTCTTGATCGCCTTCCAGCATAACAACGGCTGTTTGATCGTGAAATTCTTTATAAAGCGTCTGCGCTTGATCTAACAGTGTTTGTGGGCGTTGGGAGAGTTGAATAGGAAGCATATATTTTACCTGTTGATTGATGCAATATGACGCATTGTATCGAGTTGCGGGGTGCAAGGGTAGGGCGATAGAAAATCCCGCTGATCGTTTCAACGGGATTGGGATAAACTTCAGTCGTTAGGGTTGCTCGTATAGCACTTCGATCCACTGGTCAGATCGAATGTTTAGGCGATAGTCCAAGATTAGCGACTCCAAGAAGTAAGTCGCGGCGGGTGTCGGGTCGGAACTGACAAAGGACGCGCCTTCAGGCAGTCGTATTTGCACGGATACATTCTCTGCTTCAACGCCGGGTTGTTTTTGGATGAGCAAGCGATACCGTTGATAGGGGCCAACCGTGTCAACGACAACAGGCGTATCATACATAATTTGATATCGTTGAGCGGTGTCATATTCGATACGTGATCGTGCTGCGAAGATCGTATGCGTACTTTCATCAATTTGGGTAGGGGTCAGGCCGAGATTTTCCGAGTCAACATACTGGCTATTTGCTGTTACATAAACCTGCAAAAGGTTATTGTAGTCTATCGGACCATGAAATTCTGGGTCAACAGCAGGGTCATCGCTCGCTACTTCGTCAGGATATTCATATGAAATGGCGATACGACTGTTTACGGTGCCATCGAGATTAATGGCCGCGTCATAGGTCAGTTGTCGCAAAATCGAACGGTTAGACTTATTCCCCAAGTTAGCATCGGCAACCATGATGTAGTCATGATCGAACGCCGCTTCTTGACTACCCCCCCAATCTAAAATGTTGATCGCTAGTTGAGCTTGTGGGTTAGGGGAATAGAGCATAATATGCTTTTCTAACAAAGACTCTAGTAATACACCGAGTAATTGCTCACTGGTCTCAGGGTCACCGCTGAAGTCTTGCCACTCGGTGAAGATTTCTTCGTACACATCAGCGATAAATTCTTTGTGTTCATTAGCTTCGCCAAACGCACGAATATCATACACTAGCTCACGAAAGTTATCCGGCGTGATGGTGATAATTTGTTCTTCATCGTCAACTAATCGGATAACGCTGACACTCCTAAGCGCTTCTAGGATGTTCTCGAATGCGTAAATATCAATCCCGATAACGCCTTGTATTGGCACTTTAGGATTATTCTCATTCAAGTTGTAGTACATGCTTGCCATCTCTGCTGTACGTTGGAAGTTAGCGTACCAACTCCCATCCCACATAGCGAAGATCGGGTCACGGTATTGAATCCACCACTCCGGCACTGCAAATGCTGATCCGAATTCCTCCGGTGGGGGCAGTGGCGTTTCCCGTGTGGTTGGATAATATTCGTAATCAATGATGCGTCCATTGCGCACACTGATCCAACCGTATGTGCTAATATAACCACCTGATGGACGCAGTTCATCGCTGTTTTGTGAAAGGATAAGGTAGTTTTGCGTTTCATCCATACCCAGGGCCAGCGTTAAAATATCCGGTGCTTGCAATAGAATGGCGTTAATTTCTTCTGCTTGCTGATGCAAAGCTTCTATTTCACGGATTTGTAGCAGGACACTCGGTGATACGCTGTTAAGGTCCATATTGTCCAAGGTTTGCCGCACTTGATCAAACTGTGATTGTGCAGATGAAAACTGCCCTGTACCAATCGTCAATAGTTCTACAATACGCTCACCCGATGAAATTTGCGTAGTGACCGCTTCGTCTTCCTGCCCATCTACTGTGTAGAACAAAACCGGTTCAAGGCCGTTGAGCATACTTCTTACCCCAAGCGTCAATTGCTCAGAAGCGTCAAGTGCTTGCAGCATAACCTCCCAGTCAGGGTTAATAGATGCAAAGCCACGCACAAAACGTAGGCGTGATTGCATCGTTGATATACTGTTTTGCAGATCGTTGATACCAACCTCTAGTCGATCAAAGTCAGTTAGGGTGAGGTCGGTACCACTTTTTCCGGTAATGGTGTTGACGATGCGGTTAATGTTATTGTAAGAGTCTTCTACTTGGTTCATAGCATCAGTGACCAAAACAACTTGTGTCCCGATCGCCACAACACTGATGACCGTCAGCGTGATAAAGATTAAACGCCAGCGAATATCCTTGACAATAAAGCGCCAGAAGTGGCCCAGTTTACTCCGGCGGCGGCGACGGCGACGTTTTTTCTGTTCTTGCAGATGTTCTAGTAGATCGGGTTGTTCTGATGTGCGTTGAAGCGGCGTTTGTTCCATAATAAACTCTAATCCCCTTTATTGACGGGATCGTAATTGACTTCGGTCAAATTAACAAGCATCTCTAGTGGGTCAGCACCGGATATAAATCCATGCTCTAGTAAATCGTGCACACAACTGAGGAAATAGTGTTCGTCAAACGTTGCTTCCCATCCGTTGAGTTTAAAGATGCTCGGATGCAACGTCTCTGAGGGTTTCTCGATACGGTCGTCATGTAGTTCTTCGTGTAATTTTTCGCCAGGGCGAACCCCGGTAAAGGTAATTGGAATATCGATGTATGGGCGCATACCCCGTAGTCTAATCATCCGCTCTGCAATGTCAAGAATGCGAACTTTTTCGCCCATACGTAACAAGAAAATTTCGTCACCAGTGGTCATACATCCAGCATGAATAACAAGGTTGACAGCCTCAGCGATACTCATGAAGTATCGTGTCATCTCTTGATGTGTGACGGTGATAGGACCGCCAATGTCGATTTGGCGGTTGAATGTTGGTACTACACTGCCGCGACTACCTAAGACATTACCAAATCGCACGGCAGTGAGTAGGCTGTTGCTTGTTTTTTGCTTGGCATGCGCGTGGACTATGAACTCACAAACGCGCTTGCTTGCCCCCATGATGCTTGATGGGTTTACAGCTTTATCTGTGGAGATCAACACAAATCGTTCTGCTTCATAACGTTGTGCAAGCGACACTGCGTTTAATGTGCCGCGCACGTTGACATGCAAAGCCTGATGCGGATACTGCTCTAGGATTGGCACATGCTTGTAAGCTGCTGCATGGAATACCACTTGTGGCTTATACGTGTTAAAAACGGCATGCATACCGGCATAGTCTGTGACATCACCCAAGACTTGTATGATCGACAGAGCAGGATGTTTTGCTTGGAGGTTGATATACAGGTTATGTAATTCACTCTCGTTGTTATCTAAGATGATGAGATCTTTGGGATTGTAAGATGCCATTTGCCTGACAAGCTCTGAACCAATGGACCCCGCAGCACCTGTAATGAGCACAACTTTATTTATAATCGGTGATAGGTCAACAGCAGAGTGCCGTTCGATTGTGCTACGTCCGATCAAATCTTCGGGTTGTACATCCCGTAGAGGCGCATTATGTTGTGTATTGTCAAGTAGAGCCAGCATATCCGGGACAACTTTGATGCGTGCTTTTGTTTTCTCACAGTAATTGAGAATGTCGCGGAAGTCTTGTCCATCAATATTGTGGATGGCAACGATGACTAAGTTGATATTATAGGTCTCTACGGCTTCGGGGATGTAACCGCGCCCGCCAAGCACAGGGCTGCCTTCGATGAGCAGGTGATGCTTGTCAGGGTCATCGTCGATGAAACCGATGATCTTGTAACGCTCTGTGCGGAACCGATGCTTAAGCCGCCAAGCTAACGTCTGGCCGGATTCACCGGACCCGATGATAAGAACACGATTAGAATCGCTGGCATCAGGGAATTCTCTGTGCCAGATGGCACGCCAACGCCAGTTTAGGCCACTAAACAAGCGTGAGCGATACCGGATTGCAACAATACCACTGAGCGAGAGTATATGGGCTAAAATAATGACGCTATTGGGCAATTGTCTATCCGGCAAAAAGTAGTTAATGCCTAGCAAAACCAGGGTTGCGAGTCCAACGGCTAAAATCAGACTGATTATACTGTGCCCGCTC
>DAOTTT010000041.1:0-2199 GCA_034437635.1 Anaerolineae bacterium
CCGCTGATTTAGCTGACGCACTCAGCGCAGAAGATGGTGAATTCACCGTCTTTGCACCGACCAATGACGCTTTCGAAGCCGCTGGCGAAGTCGAAGAAGATGCACTGGCTAACGTGCTGCAATTCCACATTGTAGAAGGCATCGCGCTTTCCGGTGATCTGGAAGATGGACAAACTTTCACCGCGCTCAACGGCGATGAACTGACCATCACCATTGACGGTGATACTGTTCAAGTCAACAGTGCGACTGTCATCATTGCGAATGTCGAAGCATCTAATGGTGTCGTACACATCATTGATGCTGTGCTGCTGCCGGAAGCCGCAGACGAAGAAGAATAAGCAAGACCACATAATAACTACTAAAAAGGCGGCCTTGTGCCGTCTTTTTGCGTTATACTGGGCATTATTGCCTGAACCTATAAGGGGATATACCATGCCAAAGCTGCGCGTCAACGGCGTAGAACTCAATTATATTGATGTCGGTACAGGAGATGAGACAATCGTCTTTTCGCATGGCCTGCTGATGAGTCTACATATGTTCGATGCACAGATCGCGCATTATCAATCACGCTTTCGGGTTATCGCTTACGATCATCGCGGCCAGGGCGAGAGTGAAGTCACTGCAAGCGGCTATGACTATGACATGGATACCATCGCTGAGGATGCCGCCGCGCTGATAGAGTCGCTTGAACTCGGCGCTGTGCATTTTGTCGGCCTTTCTATGGGCGGCTTTACGGGGATGCGCTTGGGCGCACGGCGGCCAGAATTGATTAAATCGCTTGTTCTCATGGAGACTTCCGCCGACCCAGAACCGCCGGAGAACGTGCCCCGCTATAATCTGCTGCGTTTTGTCGCCCGTTGGCTTAGCCCAAAATTAGTTGCCAGTGGTGCGACGAAATCACTTTTCGGCGCAACGTTCTTAAACGATCCGGCGCGTAAGGGTGAATTGACAAAGTGGCGGCAACATATCGGCAATAGTCGTCGGGTAGGCATGGCGGAAGCGGCAAAGGGCGTTTTTTCGCGTCAGCCGATTTATGATGAAATCGCGGCAATCACTGCGCCGACGCTGGTTATCGTTGGTGAAGAAGACGTGGCGACCGTCCCGGCAAAAGCCGAGCGCATCCACCAGCAAATCGCTGGATCAAAACTTGTGCATATCCCCAAGGCGGGGCATTCATCCTCCATAGAGCAACCCCAAGCCATCATCGAAGCGATGGACGCATTTTACGCTACCATCCGTTAGCGGATTTGATGTAATCATAAGCGGCGTTGAGGGCTTTGAACTTCATCGCTGCTTCTTCTTCCGGGAGTTCGCTCGTATCTGGATGATAGATAAGGGCGCGTTTGCGAAAGGCTTTTTTAATAACTT
Source organism: Anaerolineae bacterium (assembly GCA_034437635.1). Lineage (GTDB taxonomy): Bacteria > Chloroflexota > Anaerolineae > Aggregatilineales > Phototrophicaceae > J038. The sequence continues at coordinate 1,369 of DAOTTT010000041.1, forward strand.
CGGCGGAGGCATCGCGCTCCACGCCGAGCAAACGATAACACTGCGTCAGATAATCCCCGATGGCTGCATGGGAGCGTGTGCGCTCATCTTTTCCGTTTTGTCGCGCCTGTTGTTGCTGGTCTTCGTCCGTCTTACCGCTCCATGTCTGGTAGGCACTCCATTCTTGCCAACGTGTTTGTCCGGTACGGGTGCGTTCATGCTGTGCGCGGGCGGCACGGTAATCGTGATTTTTCCAAAATGCCGGGCTGCTAAAATCCGCGATGCGCCAATCGCCTTTTATGCTGCGGAGCTTATACGTCCGTCGGAAGTACCGCAAGCGCGAAAAGTCGATCTTTGGCCCGTACCACACCTTATTTTCATCCGAGCCTTGCACATCTTCCAAATGGACTTGGATAATTTCCGGCCCATTTTCTGTCACTTGATAGGCATAGATGCGATCATTGTTGAGGGCGTGCAAGGCGGTCATCCAGTCTTTAGGCCGCACGCGGCTATCATCCGGCGGCAAGATGCGCACATCAACTAAAAACATGGTATTTACACCCATGCCCTTATTTTCGTTTAGGGCGCGGCGGATAGTGCGGGGGCTGGTTGGTTGGTCGATCATATAGATATGAATTTTGCTGCCACTCCAACACAGCACTGCTAGATCCGCATATTCGCTGTTGAGCACCGTCGTCTGTACGCTAAACACGCGATCAAATTTGAGCTTAAGCCATTCTTTAAATGTTATCGCCATGTGTATTCCGTCGCAATCTGTATCGTCCTAAAGTGTATACTTACAATATCATCAATGCTATCCGCATAACCGCCGCCCATCGTCACCGCTACAGG
>DAOTTT010000042.1:0-9742 GCA_034437635.1 Anaerolineae bacterium
CCGACACCTTGATGATGTCTGGGCCGTCGTCCTCGTATGATGCACTGTAGGAACTGAATGTATTACCATATTGATCAGTCATCGTCGCACTCAATCTCCTTAATTGGATTACGCAACACAAATCTTTAATTAGCAAGTATACAAATATGAAATTTGTGTTATTTAATCAAATTCTACACGTAAACCCCAATAGTGTCTACAGCTATATAACTTTATCTATATGCTTGTTAGGACTTTCGCTTGCGATTTGTGATTGTCTAAGATTAGAATATATCCCAAATTGATTCAGATTCACGGTAGAATCGCTTAAAAAACAGCCAATGTTAAAAAAAATGATGCCCATCATCATAATCTTTGACTTATTTCATTATGCCCAATTATTGGGATATATTGGGATATATTATCCAAAATTATCCCACATAATCCCAAATTTTGATTGTCGCATCCCCTGATTTGCTTATTATTTTTTTAATTATTGATGACGTTTTGTTTAAGAAATGGGGCTTATTTTTTCCCAACCTTAAAATTTTTGGATTCAGGCTGAATCCGGTTGAGTCCTGTTCGCTTCTTAGATATACTATGTGAACTAAAAACCACAACTGCCGGATGAACCGCCGCACATCTGGTTGGGGGATTTCCAAGCTGGTCATCAGACCAGAGAGCATTATCAATATTTAAAACGGGGTGTAGGCCGCCGGATGCCTTTGTATTCGCTGCTGCCTGCCTAAAGTTGACCGAGGTAATAGGACATTGTGAACGCAAGAGACGCTTGGAACGTCGCATACAGCCAACTCGAATTACAGTTTGACCGCGCAAGCTTTGACACATGGTTACGCCATGCGGTTCTGCTTGATGTAGAAGCAGACAATCGCTTTGTGATCGGTGTGAAAAACGCTTATGTGCGGGATATGCTGCAACATCGGCTGTATCGCAACATTCATCGCGTCGTGAGTGATGCTTGCGGGCATGATGTCGAACTCCGGTTTGAAATCCATACACCACCCAAGGAAGAAGCCGAAAAAGAAGAGATGCCGCTGTTCCGGCTGTTAGCCCAACAGCAGGACATCCAACATACCGAACAACCGCTGCATGAGGTTGTCAGCCGCCCCCAACGGCCAGATCTTCCTGAAAGCGAACTCAACAGCCGCTATCAGTTCGATCGTTTCATCGTAAGCAAGTCCAATCGCATCGCCTACGAAGCAGCACGTGCCATCGCTGATGCACCTGGCCGCAGCTATAATCCATTTATGATCTATGGCGGGGTTGGCCTGGGCAAAACCCACCTACTCCAAGCTATAGGCCACATTTGCCAGCAACGTAACCTGCGTGTGATCTACATTCCGTCGGAGGTCTTCACCAACGATCTTGTGATGGCCATCCGCAGTAAAACGACGGCCATGTTCCGCGATAAATATCGTAACGTGGACGTGTTGCTTGTGGATGATGTGCAATTTATTGCGGGCAAGGAATCCACACAAGAAGAGTTCTTCCATACGTTCAACGCGCTGGTGACGTTTAATAAGCAAATTATTCTGGCATCGGATCGCCATCCCAGTGAGCTTAAATTGCTGGAAGACCGCTTACGATCACGCTTTGAAGGCGGACTGGTGACCGACATCCAACCGCTGGAATTTGAGTCCCGCTTGGCGCTGGTGCAAATGTGGGCACAAGAGCGTAACGTTCGCTTAGATTATCCGGTGCTGGAGATGATCGCCGGACGCGCACAAAGCAACGTGCGTGAGCTGGAGGGTGTGTTTAACCAAATTGTAGCTAAAGCACAGCTTGGAACCAGTTCACTGACCGTAGAGAGCGCCCAGCATACCCTCAGTCGATTTGACCGCCCGCGTATGCACTTGCGCAAAGCGATTAAAACGGATGACATCATTGCGATAATGGCGGAGAAGTTCAACCTACAAGCCGCCGACTTACTCGGCAAGCGACGCACCGGGCGCATCAACCATGCCCGGCAGATCGCCATGTATTTAACTCGCGAACTAACGGATCTTTCGCTTCCTCAAATCGGCGAGATCTTTGGCGGGCGGAGCCACACTACCGTTTTACACGGCGCGAACAAAATAGCAGAAAAAATTGACTTCGACAGCGCAACCCGCACACAAGTTGAAGAAATCCGCGAGAAATTGCAGTCAAAGTAGTACGCTAGACCATAATCGCCCCTAACGCCATCTAGGTTAGGGGCGATGCAACAGATACCACCAAGAACAGGCTAATAGCCATAATCCAGCCGGGTGATTAACCGCTCGGGCAAGTTGGCATCACGCATAAGCTGCTGCGTCTTGGCAATATCGTATTCAATCCGACGATGCTCAAAGATCCCTTTATCAAAATCCAAAATAGCATAAGCTGCACGCGGATCCGAGTCACGCGGCTGACCGATGCTGCCCGGATTGATAATCTGCCGATGCCCATTGAGCTTGACCTGCTCAAAGTAGGCGGGCTTGTGAGCTTCGGTTTCTCCACTATCGTTAACCATTTCGTAGATAACGGGTTGGTGCGTGTGCCCCACCAAGCAATAAGGTGTCTCGAAGTGCGGGAAGTTGAGCGCAGCCACCAGCGGCTCTAGGATGTACTCCCAAATTGGCTCACGCGGGCTAGCATGAACAAGCGTATATTGACCGATGACAAAGGTCGTCGGCAACGCTTTGAGCCAGCGGGTATTTTCATCCGTAAGGGTTTCCCGTGTCCAATCGACGGCACGCCGAGCATCGGGGTTAAAGGTGTGGATGTCCAGACGGTCGAGTGCGGCCCAGTCATGATTGCCTGCCAAGCATAAGTGCGGCAGTTCGCGCAAGCGTTCTACACATTCATTAGGTGATGGGCCGTAGCCGACGACATCCCCCAAACACCAGACATAATCCCATTCACCTTTGGCGTGCTCCAGCACCGTTTCAAAGGCGACATAGTTTGCATGAATATCAGAGATAACAAGTATACGCATTGGGTTCGAACCTGTTTAAAGCGACGTTAACAAGCGAATCTTACCACGTTCTTATCGAAGGCGCGAATGAATAATTCCCGAATTTTAGAAAAACAATACAGGGTCACACGATCCTGTGCAGGTTTTATGCGCGATTGAAGATACGCTTATTAAATTCAACCTCGATAAAGGTAAAAATTGACATGCCGAAGCATATAGCCAACTGCCCCGCTGTGAGAAATCATTAGCAAACGGATGATAAGCAGGGTTTGCAAAAATCTAAATGCAGAATTATTTTTTAGTCGTCAAGTCTTTATGCTCAACGGCAGGCAACTTGTCGTGCAATTCGTCCTTTTGTAACTGCCATTTATCATTGCGCAGCAAATACGCCGCCCGCGAAATTGAGTGAGAAGAAACAGGCTGCGTTACGAACATGAAGATACACAAGATCAACAATTTGAGCATCACACTAGGGATGAGAAACGCCACTCCGAAAGCAAAGCCGAAGATGCCCAAAGCCGACACCTTGCCCGATGCATGAATGCGCATGTAAATATCCGGGAAGCGCACTAACCCGAACACCCCCGCCGTATAAAAGAATAACCCAAAGGCAATGCCACAAACACCTAAAATTTCGCGTATAGCTTCCATCGGCTAAAACAATCTCCCCTCACTCAAGTAGCGAGCAATGGTCAGCGACGCGATAAAGCTCAACGCGGCCAAGGCAATCGCCACATCGACCAGAAAACCGCTGTCTTGTTCCGCAGCCAAAAGCACAATGATACCGATCAGCAAATTGGTGATAACATCAATGGCCTGAGCGCGATCTGTCGCATGTGGCCCACGCACCACTCGATATGTCGCCACCATCAGCAGCAGCACCATGAACACTAAAGCGATGTCTATAATAGATTGAACAAGCGATGTATCAATCATCGCGACCTAATATCCTCCGGTATTTTTCCACACGAGCGATCTGTTTAGCATCAATGGTGCGCAATGACTGCCGCATATCCAGGCAATGCACATAGAGTTTTTGTTCATCACGATCATAATGCACCAACAACTCCCCTGGGGTGATCGTGATGCCATGTGCGCTCAGGCCAGCAACAATATTTTCAAAGGCTTCGTCGTCCTCCGGGTCAATGTGCAGATCAACCGCGATAATCCCGGCATGGTCAATCGAGCGAATATTGACGGCTCGTAAGAAGACATCCACACCGGAGAGAAAAGCATCCCACACTAAACCAAGCACATAGCGGAACAACAGCAACACCCCCCAAGGCAGTTTAATCGACCGGGTATGCTCGCCCTCTATGATAATCAACTGGCTGATGAGAAAAGCCAGAACGTAGCCTAGCGCAAAGCTAAACAAGCCCGCTTGGTTGGTCAGCAAGACCCAAGTGATGGCAAAGGGCACCGGGAAAATCAGTTTATGTATCATCTAAACACCCCCTAGCACAGCTAAGATGTACTGCGTAGGATCACCAATTTGCTCAACCGCAATTTGGACGACATCGATCAATGGACGAGCATACAAGCCCAACACCACGCAGAAGAAGATCAACAACGCCGGGGCATAGGGCGGGTCGCCCTCACCTAATGGCTTGAGTTTAGCTGTATCCTTATTTGTCTCTTGCTGGAACATCAGCGTATAAGCACGGGTCATATAAAGCAGCGTCAACAAACCGCCACCGACCACCAAACCCAACGCAACCCAGGCTTGCGCATCCACGCCGCCCTGCACCAGCGTTAATTTACTAATGAAGCCGTTAAACGGTGGGATGCCCGACAGCGACAAGCCCCCTAGAAAGTAAAGCAGCGCCGTAAACGGTAATCGCTTGCCCACACCGACAAGATTTTTTAACGCGCCGGTTTTCTCTTTCGTCTGACTAATCACCACACCGGAGAGCATGAGCAACGACGACTTGATGAACGCATGGTTCACCGCGTAGATGATCGCACCAGCCAGCGCGACGGGCGTGCCCCAACCGATGCCAACCAGAATAAAGCCAATCTGCCCAAAGGTAGAATATGCTAACATCCGTTTAGCGTTATGCGTCTTTAATGCGCTAAGGCTCCCGAAGAAAATACCAATGATGCCCAGCACCACCAGAATATCGCCGATTAAGTCCGCATCTTCAATGTAAAGCAGCGTCACTAAGCGGATAATGCCATATACGCCCACCTTGACCACCACCGATGACAGCATCGCGCTGATCGCTGTCGGGGCAGTCGTATGAAAGTCGGGTTGCCAGAAGTGAAACGGGAACACCGCACTCTTGAGCAAGAAAGCCGCCGTCAACATCACCGCCGCCGCCGGAGCCAACGCCGGACGGTTACCCGTTTGCAGCAGTTGTGCGATGTCGGCCATGTTCAACGTGCCGAAGCTCGCATAAATTGCCGCGATGCCGATGAGCAAGAAAAGCGACCCCATCGCGCTGATAAGCAGATATTTCATGGCGGCTTCTAGGCCATATTCATCATCGGAGATAGTCACCAACACCACAGAAGCGATCACCATCACTTCAATAAAGACAAACAAGGTGAAGATGTCCCCGGTGAAGAACGCGCCGTATAACCCCGTAGACATGATGAGAAAACCCGGCATGAAGATCGGCTTTTTCACAGATTTCTCTTTAGAGAAGAAGGTATACAGCATCCCGCCAAACATGACCGTTGTCACCATCACACCGAAAATAGAACTCATCATATCCGCGACGAGGACGATGCCATACGGCGGTGCCCAGTTACCTAAGCGATAAACTTGCACGGCATATTCAGCGGTAGCGCCCACAACTTCATTATTAAGCGAGATCGCCCAGTTTTCGAGCAGCAGCGCCACACTACACGCCCAAGCTGCCGCAGTGACGACAAGGGCGATGCCGCGCTGTACACGGTTATACTGCGAGAACGCTAGACTGATGAAACCACCTAAAAGCGGCAAGAAGACAACGCCTAGCAGAAAAAGATTGTTTTCTAGAGGGTGCATAGTATCTCCAGGCGTTATTTGATGAGTTTATTAACTTCGTCGGCATTCGCAGTCTCGTAACGTTTTGAGGCTACGTTAATCATGCCGAGCAACAACGCATACGACCCAAAGCTGATGACAATCGCCGTTAAGATGAGCGCCTGCACCAGCGGATCGCTCGGTTGAGCGCGTACCGCTTCATGCTCATTCCCGGCTTCGTGGAGTAAACTTTGCTGCAACTCGCCCGCTTCACTCAAGTAGAGATGCGCTTCGTCCGCATGTTCATAAGACTCCACATAAGCCGGGGTGTTGCCGTCGTAAACGCCGACCGCCAACAGCAGGAAGTTCACGGCGGTAAATAGCAGATAATAGCCCATCGCGGTTTTGATTAAGTCGCGGCGCAACAGTTGGAATACGCCCAGGCCAAACAAAATACCCGTCGTTATCGCAAACAGATCATTCATTGGCGGGTGCCTCCTTTTCTTCTCTTTCCGGGTGGGTAATCGCCATGATGATGCTCGATACACCGCCGAAGATGGTCAAATAGATCGCAAACTCGAAGATGCTTGATGTGCTAAAGTGCAGGTTCGCCGGGAGATCAACGTCTAGTTGACGCACAGATAAAAAGCCGTCTGATACGACAATCCCGGCAAAGGCATTGACGATCGACACAACCAAGCCGACGACGATCAAGCGCCCTGGCCGCAACCAATACAAACGCTTTCGCGCTTCGACGTAGCCATAAACAACAAACCACAGCGCCACCGCCAAGCCGGATACCACCCCGGCAGTAAAACCATCGCCCGGTGCCTCCCCGCCGTAGAAGATATGCGTTAACGAAAGCATCAAGGCAAAGGGCATCACCAAACGCGAAACGATGTCCGTCAACGGCGTATGCATTTGACTGATATTATACTTCTCGGAAAACTCCTCAATGGCGTGTGGATCTTTCACAGTCGTTTGTGGGGCGTTCACAGCGAGAATGGCATCATCATCGGCAGAAGTCGCATCATGCATGACTTGTTCTACCGCCTGGCCGCGCAGCAACTCTCCACCCTGGGGTGTCGTCAACAAGGTCAACAAACCAAGTGCCGCTGTCGCAAACACTGTGATTTCGATGATGGTATCTGTACCGCGGAAGTCCGCTAGGATCGACGCGACGACATCCGTCACACCGACTTCTGGATAGGCGTTTTCCATATGCCACAAGGCCAGGGGCCGCGTGATGGGCGCGACCCCGACAAGCTCGGTGGAGTCAGATTGCTTGACGAGATCAGTACGCCCTTGTACCGCCGCTAATGCGAACAAGGCCACACTCACGCCGATGACGATGGAAATCGTCGCATCCCGCAGTAAGCTGAAGGATGTCCCAGCGGGTGATGACCGCCATAAGTTGGCGATAGCGTCTTCCCGCTTTTTAAAGCTGATGCGCCCAATCATCAAAATGATGAGGACCGTCGCCATTGTTTCGACCAAAAATTGCACTAAGGCCACATCCGGCGCAGGCTCCAAAAGAAAAATGCCGCCGATGGCATACCCGGAAATCCCCAAAGACAGCGCCGCCATCAAATGCCGCTTTTGCACAATCGACGCAATCGACGCGCCAATCGTCAACACCAAGAGCAACAATTTTAATAGGTCGCTTGGCTCGGCAATATCCACCTCAAGCGGTTGTATTTGCCCATAACCGGGGATCAGCATCAAAATGGCGACCGTGCCCAAGATGACGATCAAGTAATGGCGCACTTTGCCATTTTGGATATACAGCAGGCGTTCCGCCAGACTTTCCCAGAAGGCGATAAACCCGGCATAAAGTTGTTGGCCGCTAGGGATATTAAACCAGGGCATCGTTAGCCAAATGTGCCGAATGCTGAACAGTATCGGCCCACCAATGAGCACAAGCAAACTCAGCGCGAAAGCGGAATTTTCAAACGGGTTCAACACCGGCGGGATGATGTGTAATTCCGTCTCTTTGCCTAAAATCCCGCTAACAATCGAATCGAACAACGGCGCAATCAACACCCCGCCGATTAACGACCCAATCGCCAATAACGCCGGACCGAATAACATCGGGGTCGGGTTCTTGTGGAAATGATGATAATCTTGCTTGGACTTGTCAAAGAACACGCCATACACGAACAAAGCCGCCGCCGCCACCGTCAAGATCGACGCGGCGAAGGCCACCGCCACCGGCAGCCACCCCACCCCATGATAAGGTAGCAGTTCCTCTAGCAACAAATCTTTAGAAGCGAAGCCAATAAACGGAGGGAAGCCTGCCATCGACAAACCCACAAGCGCCGCAATGATCCCAGCGAAGGGCATATGCTGCCACAATCCGCCGAGCTTATCCAAGCTGCGGGTACCGGTCGCGTGTTCAATCGCCCCGGCCAGCAAGAAGAACGTGGCCTTGTACATGGCGTGCGCCAGGATGGACACCGCCGCCGCCTTGAGTCCGTGCGACTCCGGCAAGCCAATAAGCGCGATAATCACGCCGAGCTTGCTCACGGTGGAATACGCCAGCAAACCTTTGAGGTCGCGTTGCCGCAGGGCGAACAACGCCCCCCAAAACATCGTCATCAAGCCAATGAATAGCAAGCCATTCGTCCACAACCAACTATGATGTAATGTGGGGTACAGCCGGAATAGGATGTAAACCCCGGCTTTGACCATCGTCGCGGAGTGCAAGTACGCACTCGCCGGGGACGGCGCAGTCATAGCGCCCGGCAGCCAAAAGTGAAACGGCCATTGAGCCGACTTTGTGAACGCGCCTAACATAATGAGAAGCGTCATTCCCGTATACCAGGGATGGTCGCTCAAGTCCGTTTCCAGGATGGCGGATAGGTTAAAGCCATCTGCGCTAAAGGCCGGGAGTCCGTTGGTCATATTGACCGCCGCACCCAGCAGCACCAAGCCGACGATCAACGCGAGGCCACCGCCCCCCGTGACGACCAGCGCCCGGCTCGCAGCGATGCGGGACTCTTCGCTCTTGTCGTTTTTAAAACCAATCAGTAGGAAGGACATCACGCTGGTGCCTTCCCAGGCGATAAACAGCATGAAGACGTTACCTGCCAGCACTAGCGCCAGCATCGCCCCGGCGAAGGTCGCCAAGTACATATAAAAGCGTCCGAGTTCGTCCGCTGTTTCCATATAGTATCCGGCATATAAAAACACACAGACACCAACACCCGTCACGACGAGCGCGAATAGTAAGGAAAGACTATCTAAATACCACGAAAGCGTGAGACCAATGGAAGGTACCCATTCGACAATATGTGTTATTGGTCCATGCTCCGTGACTTCGGGGAGTTGTGAAGCAAACCAGAGAAACATCACAGCGAAGGCCGCTGCCGTCCCCCAAGCCATCCCATCTTTGCGGAGTACCGGGCGGAGCGGTGCAAAAGATGCCACCAACGCCAACGCAAAGGGGATTATGTTGATTAGAATCAATTCCATCTGAGGGTTTCACTTTCAATGTGTTAACACACACAGATATAGAAGACGCGGCTCAACATTTTATCATGAGAGGGAGATAAAAAAACCGCCAGCTTACCATTTTCTGGAACCAATCGCAGATGGATAGCGTCAATTTTAGTAGATGCGTTTAAGAAACGATAATCTAATAACACGAGCATTTGATATACCCGCTTGCAGAACCAAATGTTCAAGTTATTCGGCACTCAATCCTAAACGCATATATTTATCTGTTTTCTCCAAGGAGAGATGTTACGTCAACGACCACCCGCTGAAGCGGGTGGCTTGCGGGAAACCGTAAGCCCATGTTGACCAGCCTCAGCCATGCCGAAGGGCAAGGGCTACGTTACGGGCGAATACATAGG
>DAOTTT010000043.1:0-7302 GCA_034437635.1 Anaerolineae bacterium
AGCCGCGCTCAACGACCCGGCGCAATCTCTGACGGTCTTTGCCCCGTCTGATCTGGCGTTTGACAATCTGCGTACACAACTCGGTGAAGAAACCTTCAATTCAATCCTGGCAGACCCGGCATTGCTGACACAAATTTTGACCTACCATGTCGTGCCGCAAGCGCTGGATTCCACCGCAGTATTGGGCTTGCTGTCCGATAACGGCGGTCAAGTGGCTGTGACGACGCTCGAAGGTACTGATTTTGTCGTCAACCAAAACGAAAACGGCATTTTCCTCAACAACGCCCCGTTGCGCGTTGAAGGTGGCCTGGACTTCCTCGCTGATAATGGTGTGGTTCACATCATTGACGCGGTGCTCGTGCCGCAAGCTGTGTTGGATGCGCTGGCCGCACCTGCCGAAGAAGAAATGGTAGAAGAAGAACCGGCTGGTGCCACCAGTGAGGAGATTCAATCCGCAGCAGATCGCATCTTCAGCTTGGGTGGTGACGCTGAAGCCGAAGAAGCGACTGAAGAGGCCGCCGCAGATACTATCGCTGATCTGGTGATTGCCAGCGCCAATGGCGACCCGGCACAGTTCACGACGCTGCTGGCCGCTGTGAGCGCCGCTGACCCGGCCATCCTGGAAGCCCTGCGCAACCCGGATGCAGGCGTGACGGTCTTTGCCCCGACGGATGCCGCGTTTGCTGCACTGGCCGAAGCCGTTGGTCAAGAGACATTTGACGCGATCCTGGCGGACCAAGCCCTGCTGACGCAAATCCTGCAATATCATGTCGTGCCACAAGTCGTGGACTCCGCGACAGTGGTCGAACTGCTGGAAGGCTCCGAAGGTGAAGTTGTCACCGAAACCCTGCTTGAAGGCGCTACCCTGACGATCACCTCCACTGATGAGGGCATTTTCATCAACGATGCACCGCTGCTCCTGGATGCAGTAGACATCATCGCGAGCAACGGCATTATCCATACCATTGACGGCGTACTCGTGCCGCAAGCTGTGTTGGATGCGCTGGCCGCACCTGCCGAAGAAGAAATGGTAGAAGAAGAACCGGCTGGTGCCACCAGTGAGGAGATTCAATCCGCAGCGGATCGTATCTTCAGCCTGGGCAATGATGACGGCATGGAAGACATGGAAGCCGAAGAAGAGTCCAGTGATATGGGTGCTGCTGGCACCATCGTTGACATCGCCGCTGGTGATGAAAACTTTAGCATGCTGGTCTTGGTCTTGACAGAAGCCGCGCCGGAATACGTGGAACTACTCAGCGACCCGAACGCCAGCTATACCGTTTTCGCGCCGACCAACGCCGCATTCGATGAACTAGCAGAAGGCTTGGGCGTGCCGATTGAAGATGCGCTGGCCTTCCCGGACATCCTGGCCGACATCCTGGCGTACCATGTCGTTGAGGGCACAGTCCCCGCAGAAACTGTGCTGACGCTTGACGGTCAAGAAGTCTTAACGGTACAGGGCGAAAGCATCCTCGTGACGATTGACGGCGAAACTGTGCTGTTGAACGGCGACGTGACCGTTTCCGCAACGGATGTCTTCGCCAGCAATGGCGTTATCCATGTGATTGATAGCGTGATGCTGCCGGAAAGCACCATCGCTACGCTGCAATCCCTGGGCTTGAACCCATAGGACGTAGAATCTAAGTTGTATAATAAGGTCGGGATGCTTTATCCCGGCCTTTTGATTCAAGGAGAAAGTATACTATGCGTAAAATGATCGTGTTGTTTTTGGGCATTTTGCTACTGGTGATGCCTGTCGCCGCGCAAGATGAAGCCGCCCCCACTATCGTTGATATTGTCAGCGAGAACGATAATTATAGCCTGCTGCTAGAAGCGGTGCAGTCGGCTGACCCGGTTGTGTTGGAAACGCTCAGTGGGGCGGGGACGTTGACCGTCTTTGCACCAACTAACCAGGCGTTCCGCAATTTAGCGGCGGAGTTCGACGCGGACGTAAATACGCTGTTTGCCGACACAGAGTTAATCACGGCTTTGCTGCTGTATCATGTCGTCAACGAGCGTTTAACCGCCGCTGATGTCCTGGCGTTGGACGGCGAATTGGTCAACCCATTGCTGCCGAATAGCGCGTTTAGCGTCAGCGTGGAAGGCAGCGTAATTCGTTTAAACGACATTGTGCGCGTGGTTGCGCCGTTTGACGTGCAAGCGTCCAATGGCATTGTGCATACGGTTTCCGATATGATCTTTCCATTTTCACTACAAGCGGATTTAGAAGCGTTGAGCGATGCCCCGGTTGCGACTGCTGCGCCAGAAACCGCGCCTAGCGTCGAGCCAGAAGCCACGCCAGAGGCCATCGCACCGTCGAATAGCGACGGCATCACCGTCACCGGGACGGAAGATTACCCCGATACCCCGGAGACCGAAATCGTGACGGTGGCGACGTTCCCTTCACAGTTGACCATCGCCGGGCGTGTCGTCAGCGATCCGCGTTATAGCACACTGCTAACGATATTGACGGAAGTTGCGCCAGATTACATCGACCTGCTGAATGGTGACGGCGAATTTACATTGCTCGCGCCGAATAACACCGCATTCCTCAATTTGCTGTCCACATTAGACCTTGATTTAGAGTCCGCCCTAGAGCAACCTGTTCTGCTGCGCCAAATCCTGGCGTACCATGTGGTAGAAGGTGCGTTCTTAGCGGAAGACATCGCCGCGCTGGATGGTGAGCGCGTGGATACCATCCTGGATAACGGCCAATTCCGCGAGAGCTTCCGCGTGGAGATCAACAACCGGGGGCGGGTCATCATCAACGGTATTGCGCGAGTCACATCGCCCGATCTCGGCGCGACCAACGGCGTTATTCACACTGTTGATAACGTCATCTTGCCGCAGGTGGCGCTGGATACACTGGAAGACCTCGGCATTATCACCGATGGTGAGCTAGCGGATAGCTAAGGTCGTCTCTTTTGTTTTCCCACTGTGTTTGGAAGGCTTCTACTGTGATGCGCAGGGGAGTATCCAAACACTGGGGATAGCATACACTACCCCCAGTATAAAACAGCTTATTTGAATTGTTCCATCAAGTCGTTAAGCACGTCTTTAGATGGACGTAGTTTATCTTGGGGCAGCGTTGAGAGCGGCTCCGCAACGAGATTTTCCGTGTGGGCCAGCGTCGGGCGCGGCTCTTGGTAGTAAATCAAGCCAGTGAGGAATAGGTCGTCGCGTTGGGCTTCTTCCAGCGCCATGACAGCCTGCATCCGGTTGCGTGGGTCGTGGTCGTGGCTTAATTTCTTCAGGCGGATCAGCGTGCCATCGTGCATTTCCACGTCAATCACTTCGTCTTCATCGTAATCTTCCACCATGATTTCTTCTTTCCCTTCGACGAAATCGGGTGTCATCACTTGGATGTCGTGCAGGCTGATTTGATTTTCTTTGCCATAGGGGTAGCTCTTGGTGGAAGTCTCCGCATTGTTAAAGGTCACGCATGGGCTGATGATGTCCAGCACGGCGGTGCCTTCGTGCTTGATGGCCGCTTGCATGAGCGATTGCACCTGCTTCACATCCCCGCTAAAGCTGCGTGCGACGAAGGTCGCGCCGCTGATGATGGCTTCTAACGCCAGGTCAATCGGCGGCATATCGTTTTGCCCGTAGTATTTCAGATATTGGCCTTCGTCGGCTGTCGCGCTGAACTGCCCCTTGGTCAAACCATAAACGCCGTTGTTCTCGATGATATAGACAAACGGCACATTGCGGCGGATGACGTGCTTAAACTGCCCCATGCCGATGCTGCCGGAGTCGCCATCGCCACTGACGGCCACACACTGCATAGTGCGATTGCCCATCAGCGCCCCGGTGACGACCGACGGCATACGGCCATGCAGCGCGTTGAAGCCGTGCGATTTGCCCAGGAAATACGCCGGGGTCTTGCTGGAGCAGCCGATGCCGCTCATCTTCAATATCTTGTGGCTTTCGATGCCTAGTTCAAACGCCATTTTGACGATCTGGTTGGAGATGGAATTATGGCCGCAACCAGGGCAGAGCGTAGACGGGCGGCCTTGATATTCGTCTTGGGTTAAGCCAATTGCATTAGTCTTTGCTGGTCTTGCCATGATTACGCTCCTGTGTGTTCTTTTACGCTATCAACAATAAATTTGGCCGTCATCGGCAGGCCATCACCCAATGGTACGGAGATCACATGCCGGATGTCTTCCGGGTGTTCCATCGTGATGAGTTGGTACAGTTGGCCGTCGAAGTCGTTTTCGATGACTAAAACGTGATCGTGGTCGGCGATAAATGCGCTGACTTCATCGCACAGCGGCAGCGCCCGCACGCGCAGATAGTTCGTTTCTACCCCGTCATGCTGGAGCCAATCGCGGGCTTCTTGCATGGCTGGTTCGTTAGTGCCAAACGTGATGATGCCTATCTTCTTAGCCGGGTCGATGTCGGTCACGGGTTTGGGCAAGAAGCCGCGCACGGTTTGCATCTTCTTTTTTAGGCGGTGCATGTTTTTTAGCCAAACATCGGAGTCTTCGCTGTAAACGGCGTATTCGTCGTGGCCGGTGCCGCGTGCAAAGTAAGCGGCCATCGGGTGATCGGTGCCCGGCAGCGTGCGGTAGGTGATGCCGTCTTCGTCCACGTCCAGGTAACGCCCCCATTTGCCGTGTTCGTCGATAAATTGCTTGAGGCCCTCAGCGTCCAGCACCTTACCCTTTTCGATGGGTGTATCAGGGTACTCGAACGGATCAGCCATCCAATTATTCATGCCCAGGTCAAGATCACTGAGGACGAAAATCGGCCATTGCGCTTTGTCGGCGATGTCGAACGCCTTCCAGCCGAATTCGAACGCTTCTTCCGGCGTGCCGGGTAGCAGCACAATTTGACGGCTGTCACCATGCCCCAGGAAGTGTGTAAACAGGATGTCGCCCTGGCTGGTGCGCGTCGGCAGCCCGGTAGACGGTCCCATGCGCGTAATATTCCAAAACACGCACGGAATTTCCGCAAAGTAGGCCAGCCCGCTAAACTCCGCCATAAGGCTAATGCCGGGGCCGCTGGTCGCCGTGAGCGACCGCGCACCGCTAAAGCCTGCCCCGACGATCATCCCGGCGGCGGCTAATTCGTCTTCCGCTTGGACGATGGCAACGGTCTCTTGCTCGGTGTCCGGGTCTTTGCGGATGCCCTTATGCGTGATGATGGCATCGACAAAGCTGGTGGATGGCGTGATGGGATACCATGCGACCATGCTCACACCGCCGAATAGCGCCCCAAGCGCCCCGGCTTCGTTACCGGTGATGAAGATTTTACCCTCGGTCTTGTCGTCGTAGGCTACTTCGTAGGGGTCGGCTTTGGTGAGATTTTCTTCCGCCCAATCATAGGCCAGCTTGACGACATCAAAGTTCATCATGACAGGTTTTTCTTTACCGTTGAAGTTCTCGCTGAGTGCTTTCTTGATTTCTTCCAGCGGGAATTTAAACAGGTAGGCGACTACGCCGACATAGGTCATGTTTTCTACGCGCTCGCGGAAGGCACGCGGCACGTCTGCGCCCTTCATAATCTGCTTGACTGGGACTTCGTACCAGATCACGTCGTCGCGGGTTTGCCCCCATTTGAAGTCCGCATTGATGATGCACACGCCGCCAGCGGGCAGGTCTTTAATGTCCTTAGCGGCGGTGTCTTGATTGTAAGCGACGAGAATTTCCGTCTTTTCCCGACGGGCGGTGTAGCCATCGCCACTGGCGCGGATGGTGTACCATGTCGGCAGCCCCTTGATGTTGGAGGGGAATAAGTTCTTGCCGTTAACTGGAATGCCCATGTTAAACAAGGACTTCACCAACACGTTATTCGATGTTTGGCTACCGGAGCCGTTTTTCGTCGCAACGACGAGGGCAAAATCATTGACAATGCGCCCTTGGGCATTGGCTTGGGTTTCGTCTTGTACGTTAATAGCCATGATTGTGTTCACAGTCTCCTGTGGTGCATGTAATAAAAGCGAATAAATGATGAAGGTTGTTTTGTTATTCGGTGTTGGCATCTCCTTTCAGGGTATCCATACCGGGTTGATAGCGTAGCAACTTCGTATGCTCCATAAATAACTGCTGCGCTTGGTCTACATCATCCGCACAAATGGCGTTTAATATGCGTTCGTGGTAGTCCCATACAGCGCGTAGATAACTATAATCGGCGTAGGTGTTGAGGTGAATAGTCTCATATGCATCCCAGTAGGCTTCTAGCAGGCCGATGACAAACGGATTTTCTAAACGGCTGAAGACAGTTATATGAAACCGCCGATGTTCATCATGGGGGATGCGGATCCAGTCGTCGCTGAGTTTGGCGCGGGCAGTGGTGATGCATTGGCGCATGGTGGCGATGTTGTCCTCTTGCAACACGGCACACGCTTCATGCCAAAAGGCGTATTCAATATGCGTGCGAATTTCGCTATAGAGCGCAAACATACGCGGATCTTGGGCTAGGGCGAATAGCAAACTGAGCGTTACGGCTGGGGTGAAGCTGTACGGTTTGAGGTGGGTGCCAGCTCGTGAGCGTACATCAACGATGCCTAACGCACGGGCGACTTCGAGTTGTTCTCTAATTTTGCCGGAACTCATGCCGAGTTGATCGTCTTCGGCCAATTCGGTGATGGTCGGGAGGCGATCTCCGGCGGCCAAACCTTGCTCAATGATGTAGTTCAGCAAGTCTGACCCTAGATCAACGGCGGGCATAAAATCTCATTCATTATATGAATCATATTTATTTGAATATGAGTGTATCATGAAGTGAGATACTTGTCTATATAGCCGCTTTTTCCGTCACGCGGAAGGCCAGCGAACTGCCGAAAAGCAACCGCGTTTGAGCATCCAGCAGCGGGAGCGCCATAAAAAGCGCGGTTAAAATGGGCATGACGATAAAGCCAACGCCGATCAATAACCATTCGCCTTTTGTCGCTCTGTGGGGGCGCGGTGGCCGCACCCGCAGATCCAACACCCACATGAGGATGCTCAACAATGTGAAGATGGCGATAGAGGCGTGCAGCAGGATAAACTCCGGGTAATGCAGCGGATTGTGTAACAAGCCATCGCGCAGATCAGCATGAAACAGGAGCGGTAACTGCGTGCCGATGACGACGATCAGCCACCCCGCACACGGCAAAATCACATCATGGGCGATGCGCGAGAGGATGCGCAGGCCGCGCCAACGTGGGGTGCGCGGATGATGCAGCATCATATGGAGGGCGTAGCTAAATTCTTTGCTCCCCCAGGCATGGCGCAAGGATTGCTGATAGCGGTTGATAATCGTCTGTTTGAGCGTGTCGCCGGTTGTGGCGGTGGCCAAAAACGGTAGATGAACAGG
>DAOTTT010000044.1:0-15745 GCA_034437635.1 Anaerolineae bacterium
GCGATGGTCGATACAAGGCGCGGGGTGATGAACAGCGAACGGCATCGCATCCCAACACCCCAACCCGCCACGCCCCACGCTGTTTCTGAAACAGTCAATGAGATAGCCCAACATTTTAAATGGCAAGGGCCTATCGGTGTTGCGTTCCCGGCGGTGGTGCGCAAAGGCGTAATCCATACAGCGGCGAATGTCGATGATACATGGATCGACACGGACGCGCTACGCTTGTTCCAGCGGGTGACGGGCTGCCCGGTGCGGGTGCTCAACGATGCGGATGCTGCCGGCATTGCCGAGATGAAATTTGGCGCGGGGGTAGGGCATGATGGCGTGGTCTTCGTGCTGACATTCGGCACAGGGATCGGTAGCGCGTTGTTTGTCAACGGGCAACTGATGCCAAACACGGAGTTAGGGCATGTCATCGTGCGGGGTAAAGATGCTGAAGACCGTGCTGCGGATAGTGTGCGCGAGGCTAAGGGGTGGAGCTACAAGAAATGGTCAAAGCGTGTCAATGAGTATCTGCAATACTTGGAGATGCTTTTCTCTCCGGATTTATTTATCTTCGGCGGCGGCGTGAGCAAGAAGCACAAAAAGTTTTTCCATCGGCTTAAAACCCGTGCGGAAGTTGTCCCGGCGCAATTACTCAATAACGCCGGGATCGTCGGCGCGGCGCTGTCTGCACGAGATTTGGTCTAGTCTTCCAAAACCGCGTAGATTTTATCACCAGGGCGGATGACGGGTTCGACCTGGTTGAGATCAAGCGTAGCATAAAAGCCGCGTGTGCCATCGCTCAAAAATTGCAACGTCTCTTTGAGTTCCGCACCGCGTACCTCGCGCTGATTGACAAATTGGCTGAACGGTTCGCACGGTGCCGCGATCATCAAATCATGCAGGCGGATGCACGTCCCTGTAAATTGACACTCGATGATTAAATCGGTGTGCAATAGGTCAATGCTGAAGTCATCCGCTTGCTGAATGATAATATTTTCCCCGGCGTAGCCTTCCGACAGATCGTTTTGAAAGCGGACTTGCATCCGCTTATAGCTGCTGGCAAAGCCGACCGAGATACCGTTCGCATTGCCACGGTTGCGGCTCTGGGGATGGTCGATGTGATGCACATCCATTATGGTGTGGTCGTCAATATCAAGGCCGATAACCCCACGCGATGTTAAGCGTAGCGCGTGTATATGGGCGATGGGAGCGGCGCTATAAACGCGGTTTGTGCCTTCGCCGGACTTTAACGGGCTTTTTTGAATTTGAACCGTTTTGATCGTGCCAATTAAATGCATAGCTTACTCCAGTGCATCAAAGGTGCCCCATTGACGTGCATAGTAAAGCAGCGGATTGTCATCTTGTTTGTTGCCTGCCGCGATAACTTCTCCTACAAAAATGGTGTGATCGCCGGCTGTTTGTGTTGCATAGGTCTTGCACTCCACCCAACCGATAACATTCGATAGGATTGGTGCGCCAGTCTGCCCGGTGGTGTATCCGGTATGGGCGAAGCGGTCTTCGATTTCGGGCATCATCCCGGCGAATAACTGCGCCCATTCTAGGTTGCGTGTCCCGATAATGTTGACAGCGAAGAAGCTACTATCTTGCATAAGTTGGTGTGTATAGAGCTTTTGCGCGAGGCAAACTAAAATCAATGGCGGGTTGAGGCTGACGCTGGTAAACGACGAAGCGGTCATGCCTTTAGGGTTGCCGTCGGCATCCGTCGTGGTGACGATCGTCACGCCACTAGCCCAGCGTGCAAGTGCGTCTTTAAATGCTTGTGTATCGACAGTCATCTTTTTTGGTTTCTTTGTGTCGTCAATTTTACCGCCATTGTACCAGCTTTTGCGCGTGGACTGTAAGCGTGCTTGACGTGTTTTAATCCGAGACCTATACTCACATCGGACTAATTGGTACTTAAAAATAAATATCAGAAAGGACTCGTTATTATGTCGGAGCAATTTCATGGGTTTCTGTTCCGTGATGGGAGTGCTGACTCTAAAGCACTTGTAGAACGGGATGCGAAATCGCTTTCGCCGTCGTATACGCGGTCTTATGGCTTTGTCATGAGTCATGGTAAGGGCGCGGAAGTCTGGGATGTGGAAGGCAATCGCTACATCGACTTCGCCGCCGGGATCGCTGTGCTTTCTACTGGGCACGCACACCCTAAAATTATTCAGGCGATTAAAGATCAAGCGGAAAAATATTTACATATCGGCGCGACAGATTTCTTTTGCCCACAGCAGGTTAATTTAGCGGAGAAGTTACAGAAGATCGCGCCGATTAACAACGCGGATAACCCTGAAGACGTGATGGCTTACTTTGGGAATTCCGGCGCGGAAGCGGTCGAAGCGGCGTTAAAACTGGCACGCTATCAACCCGGCAACCGTAACACGGTGATTGCGTTCTATGGCGCGTTTCATGGGCGCACGATGGGCGCGTTGTCCGTCACGGCGAGTAAGTACATTCAACGTAAGGGCTACCCGCACATCCCCGGCGGCGTGGAGCATGTGCCGTACCCGGCCAAGAGCGCCTGTAAGGGTGGCGGGGCGGCTTGCTCACAGTGTTGGTGTGATGCAGTCGGCTTTATTGAAGAATTTGTCATCAAGCGCAAGGTGCCAGCGGAAGAAATCGCCGCTGTCATCGTCGAACCCATCCAAGGCGAAGGCGGTTATGTACTGCCGCAAGACGACTTCTTGCCGCGCCTGCGTGAACTGTGTGACGAACACGGTATCTTGATGATTGCTGATGAGATTCAATCCGGCATTGCGCGGACGGGCAAATGGTTCGCCATTGAAAATTGGGATGTTAAGCCGGATATTATCGTTTCTGCGAAGGGCTTAGGGTCGGGTATGCCTATTGGCGCGACTATTACGCATAAGGATGTGATGTCCGCGTGGGTGCCGGGCGCACATGCCAGTACGTTCGGCGGCAATCCGGTATCGTGTGCGGCGGCCTCCGCGACGCTTGATATTCTGGATGAAGAAGGCATCTTGGATCACGCCGTAGAACTAGGCGAATATACGATGAACCGCCTGAAGAAATTTGCGGAAACGCATCCGTCGATCACCCGTGTGGAAGGCAAAGGCTTGATGATCGGCGTGGAGTTCAGCGATCCACAGGGTAACCCTGTTCCAAAATTCCGCGATGAAATCGCTGACCAAGCCTTTTTGCATGGTCTGCTTTCACTCGGCGCGGGGACAAGCACAATGCGCATTGCGCCCCCGCTGATTATCAGCAAGGAGCAGATGGAAGAAGGACTGGCTATTCTGGAGCGGGTGATCGCCCACATGGAAGAAAAGCACTGGGATACAATCAGCGTCCAAGCGTAATATAACCAATCAGGCACATCATAAGTGGTGTGCCTTTTCTTTTCAGGCTATAATCCCATTGTTTGAATAAATTTAAATAGAGGATCGCATTGTGAGCGACGAAAAAAAGTTAATGACCGCTGATGATCTCTATCGCATGATTAACATAGAGGATCCGCAGATTAGCCCAGATGGGCAGTGGGTGGCTTACGTCCGTGTGACGGTCGATAAGATGGAAAACACCTATCATCGTGCTATTTGGCTGAGTAAAACGGATGGTAGCGCCGAGCCACGCCCGTTAACGCGGGGCAAAAACGACATGCAACCGCGTTGGTCACCGGATGGCGAAACGCTGGCTTTCGTCTCCGCACGGGGGGATAAGCCGCAGATTTACGTGTTGCCGTTGACGGCTTTGGGTGGCGAAGCCCGCCAATTGACGAGCTTATCCAACGGCGCAAACAGCCCCTCATGGTCACCGGATGGCAAGCAGATCGCTTTCCTCGCTGCTTTAAACGCGACAGAACGTGAAGAAGAGGATAACGAAGAAGAACAAGACCCACCACAAGATCAACTTGAAGCCAAGCACCGCAAAGAGCGCAAAGAAGACGACGAAAAGCAACGGTCTGACCCGTATCGTATGTGGCGTATTCCCTACCGTCAGGGGACGACGTTTGTCGATGAACGTCACGCGCAGGTTTACGTCATCGGCCTTGAAGATGATGCCCAACCCCGCCGCCTGACCGTCCTTGAAACCGGTTATCAACAACCGGAGTGGTCGCTGGATGGCAAATCGCTATATACGGCGCGTCAGTTTGACCCAACCGCTGATGAGCCATTTGTCGATCAAATCTTATGCCGCTTGGATGTTGAAAGCGGTGACGAAACGCACATCCCCGTTGATGATTATTCGATTTATGTGCCGTTGCCTTCCCCGGATGGGAAGTGGTTGGCGTTTGGGCGACTGCCGAAGGGTAAACCCGGCGATCTTGAAGCGATCTTCCGGCTGGCGATTATGCCCATTGATGGCGGGGAAGTCCGCGACCTCAACCTGAGCTTAGATCGTGGTGTGAATGGCTTTCACTGGTCGTCGGATAGTCAGTCATTGGTGTTCACCGCGCCGGATAGCGGCCATATGTGGGCTTACCGTGTAAAGATTGATGGTGGCGAGCCACAGCCGCTATTTGATGATGATCTGTATGTGACGGCCTTTGCCTTGGGTGATGACGGTGCAATTGCGGCATCGGTAAGCACGGCGACGAACCCGGCCACCTTGCGTTACTGGGCGCCAAATGCCGATGAATCAATCACTCTGGCGGACTTTAACCAAGAGTGGTTGGCTGAAGTTACAGTACAGCCCACCCATGAGATGTGGTTTAAATCACCATCTGGCAAAGACATCCAAGGCTGGTATATTCTGCCGCCGGACTACGAAGAGGGGAAGAAATACCCGCTTGCTTTGAATATTCATGGTGGGCCGCGTGTGATGTGGAGTTGCCACGAGCCTTCTATGTTCCACGAATGGCAGTTCCATGCTGCACGCGGCTATGTGGTGTTTTATTGTAATCCGCGTGGTGGTGATGGCTATGGCGAAGCCTTCCAGCGTGATTTACACGGGGCATGGGGCGAAGTCGCTATGAAAGACATCATGGCCGGGGTGGATACACTCTTGGAAAAGGGCTTTGTGGATGAAAACCGTTTGGCGATTACAGGCGGGTCTTACGGTGGGTATATGACCGCGTGGATGGTCAGCCATACTGACCGCTTTAAATCTGCTGTGGCACAGCGCGGCGTGTATAACTTAGTTAGCTTCTATGGTACGAGTGACATCCCCATTTTGATTTCCAGCGATTACAGCGTTGAGCCTTGGGAAGACCACGAAAAACTGTGGTATCATTCGCCGCTTTCCCATGTACACAAAATCAAAACACCCTTACTTATCATCCACGCGGAGAATGATTATCGCGTGCCGATTGAGCAGGGCGAACAGCTATTCGCCTGGGTGCGCCGGGCGACGGAAACCCCGGTTGAGATGCTGCGCTATCCGCGAGAAGGCCATGAGCTTTCGCGCAGTGGCGAACCCAAACACCGCGTGAGTCGGCTCACACAGATGGTCGAATGGTTCGACCGCTACACCCAAGTGTAAAATCTATGTGGAAATTAGCAGGGCGGCGGGTATCGTCGTCCTGTTTATGATAGGATGACATTGAAAAATCATGAAAATTGGAGTATGACCTTATGCAATTTCGCATTTTGTTGGTTTTAGCAATCCTCATGAGTGTCTTTGGCGCTGTTAGTGCGCAGGACGATGATGAACAAAATGAGGGTGGTGATTTATATGATGCGTTCGTCCCGACGACGCGCGGCGAAGATGGCGCTTTTATATTGGGCGATCCCGAAGCGCCGGTCACAGTGATTGAATTTGCCGATTATCTGTGCCCTTTCTGCCAAGAGTATCACGCTGATACCATTAACCCGTTTATCGAAAATTATGTCCTGACCGGGCAAGCGAAGTTTGAGTATCGCTTCTTCCCCATTATCGACCAGAATATTTCACCGTTGATGTCTATCATCACTGAATGCGCTTATGAACAAGATGCCTTCTGGCGCGTCCATGATGAACTGTATACGATGGCGCGAGAAGATGCAATCAGCGAAACGTTGGTTGGTGATATTGTGGAACGTGCTGACCTTGACGCTGAATTGCTGGACGAATGTCTCTCTGGTGAGGGGCCGTTCCAGTTCCAAGAGGATCAAGCCTTAGGTAGTGATCTGTCTGTGAGCGGTACCCCGGCTGTACGTGTGCGCGTGGGTGATGCCGATGCCGGTTATCTGCTGGTTGAGGGTGTGCCGTATAATCGCGGTGGCCCAGGGTTGGATCTGCTAGCAAACTTCGTTGAAGCTGAAACGCCTAGCGATCTCGTGCAAATCCCGAATCAACTGTTGGATGATACCCTGCTAGAAGATAATTCGTTGATTGAAACGGAAGACGACTGCGGACCGCCTTGCTGGAATGGCATCACGCCGGGCGAGACGACTTTCGATGAAGCTGTGACCATCCTCGAAGAACTTGATAGTGTCGCGGAAGTGCAAGCCATCGAAGACAGCGGTCAACGTGTGGCAATCTTCGGCGGACCGGAAAACGTCCAATGCTGCCAGATGCTCAGCCAGGATGGTGAGTCGATTGCGTTTATGCAATTGCGCACCGCGCCGACTTTGACCATTGGCGAAATCATCGAAGTCTATGAAGAACCGGACTATCTGGACGGTGCACCGTTCACCCGTTCACAGACGATCTTTAACCTGTATTACGTCGATGAGTCGTTAGTCGTTTTCATCTATGCGGATGCAGGGGCCAGCTTGACCGAAGAAAGCCAGGTCATTGGTAGTGTGTACATTGACCCGGCACTTTATGACGATATTATAGCGAACAGCTTCCTGCATGAATGGGAAGGTTATATGTCGCTGGAAGAATACAACGAAGGTGAGTTTGAACTCTCACCGGAGTAGTTGTAAGACGACAACCCCTTTTTCGTTAGCGGTGGCTTCGATCTGCTTGAGTGGATAATCCGCAAGCCATCGTTGCACCATAACCATTTCATCCGGGCGCATGGCATCATCAATGAGGATGTGTGCGCCCGGTTTGAGTTTATCAATCAGCATCGGCAATGCCGGATACCGCGCCATCGGGTTAATCGTCTCCGGCGGGCCGTCCACGATGAGTAAATCAACCTCTTTGATTGCCACTAAAGCCTTTTGTGCATACCAATGCGCTGTTTGTCCATCCAGTGGGTCCAGTGGTGCATGGACTACCTGCGCCCATTGACTGAGGTTGTGTTGTGCGAGTAGATCGCGGGTGGCCTGGGCGAAGACCGCTTCGTGATCGAGCGATATAATGTGCCCTGTGCCCAACTGTGCCAAGCAATAGCTCCCGATGAGCGTGGATGTGCCGCTGCCTAGCTCAAGAATGGTTTTCGGTTGGTGCATGAGTATGATTGACGCGACTTTAAGCGCAAAATCAGGGGAGGCCGCCCATAAGCGCATCGGTGGCAGCGGCGCACGTAGATTCAAGAGGCTGTGCAGGTTCATCAACGCTTCGATTTGCCGATAATGTTGGAAGTTTTCAACCTGGGTGCGATGATACCGATCTAGAATGAGAGCGATCCCCCCGGCTACCGCAGCAATCATGCTACCGAGCAAGGCATAGATGGGGTCAAGTAAGACCCCTATGCCAGCGGTGAGAAGTGCCCAAACGCTGAATATGCCCC
Source organism: Anaerolineae bacterium (assembly GCA_034437635.1). Classification (GTDB taxonomy): domain Bacteria; phylum Chloroflexota; class Anaerolineae; order Aggregatilineales; family Phototrophicaceae; genus J038. The sequence continues at coordinate 7,565 of DAOTTT010000044.1, forward strand.
ACACAAACCGCCGATAGCGAAAGAAACGTGGGTCTTGTGCTTCGATATGACGCATGGCGCGGTTACTTTCGGTGACGTTTTTCTAGTTCGGCGTTGACATCATCTAAGCGAATGTCTAATTGCTGCATCAGGACGAGTGTGTGATAAAACAGATCTGCCAATTCTCCGACTTGTTCATCACGCCCTTGGCCGAGTGCAGCGATGATAACCTCTGTCGCTTCTTCACCTACTTTTTGGGCGATCTTGTTGATGCCTTCAGCAAATAAACTGGCGGTATAACTGCTCTCGGTGGGGTTGCTCTTACGATCTGCGATGATTTTCTCTAGCTCATGAAGCATGGGTTACATCCGTTCGGGTTGGGCGTTAAACGCGGATAATGTGCGGAAGAAGCAGCTTGTCTCGTTGGTGTGGCACGCTGGACCAGCCGGATCGACCAAAATCAGCAAGGTGTCAGCATCACAATCAACACGAATTTCACGGATTTTTTGCGTGTTGCCGGAAGTCGCGCCTTTGTGCCATAGCTCACGTCGGCTCCGTGACCAGAAGACGGTTTCCTCGATTGCGAGCGTTCGTTTGAGTGCCTCTTGGTTGACATAAGCCATCATCAAGACCTGCTGTGTGGTCGCATCCTGTACGATGGCGGGCATCAGGCCGTCAGCGTCCCATTTAAGCGTTTTAATCGCACTATCACTCAATTGCATCTAATGCCTCCCATCCATGCAGGCGCACAGGCACACCGCGTTGGTGCAAATAGGCTTTCAGGTCGCTGATGCGTAGCTCGTTATAGTGGAATAACGATGCAGCTAAGGCGGCATCTGCATTAACGGTACTTAGCGCGTCGTAAAAATGGCTTTTATCCCCCGCGCCGCCGGACGCGATCACCGGAATGGACACGGCATTAGCGATGGTTTCGGTCAGTTCCAGGTCATACCCGGCTTTGGTGCCGTCACGATCCATGCTTGTGAGCAGGATTTCCCCTGCGCCGCGTTCTTCGACTTCGCGTGCCCAATCGACCGCCCGTTTAGCCGTTGGCACCCGTCCGCCGTTGATGTGGACGACCCATTCGCCGTCAATCATCTTGGGGTCAATAGCGACGACAATACATTGACTACCAAAGCCCCATGCGCCTTCATTGATGAGTTCCGGGGTTTTGACGGCGGCGCTGTTGATGCTGACCTTATCCGCCCCGGCGAGTAAGGTTGCGCGGATGTCCTCTATGGTGCGGATGCCGCCACCGACACAGAAGGGAATAAACACCGTATCCGCTACTTTGCGCACCATATCCAGGGTAGTTTGGCGGTTTTCGTGGCTGGCGGTGATGTCCAAGAAGACCAATTCGTCCGCGCCTTCGCGGTCATAGATGGCGGCTTGTTCCACCGGATCACCAGCATCTTGTAAGTTGATAAAGTTCACGCCTTTGACGACGCGCCCATTTTGCACGTCCAAGCACGGGATAATACGTTTAGCGAGCATCCGGTTTGACCTTTGCTGCGGCGAGTGCTTCAGCGACGGTGATTTGGCCTTGGTAGAGCGCCGTACCGATGATGACCCCGGCGACGGTCCCACTCCGTGCGAGCTTCATCACGCCGTTGGCGTTGGTCACGCCGCCGGATGCGATGACGTTTAAGCCGGTCTCGCGGGCTAGGCGCACGGTGGCTTCCGCGTTAACGCCCATCATTTTGCCGTCTTTTTCTACATCGGTGAATAAAGCATGGATCGCGCCGCGTGCTTGCATGTCTTTGCCGAAGTCGATGACGGGAATACCGCTGCTTTCTCGCCAGCCGTGCGTCATGATGATCCCATCGCGGGCATCCATGCCCACACACACGGCTTCCGCACCGAAAGCGTCAATGGCTTGGTTGACAATATCAGGTGTTTGTACGGCAGCGGTGCCGATGATGACGCGAGTCACACCTATGTTAATCGCGGCTCGCATTTGCGTTAAGCTCCGCAGGCCGCCGCCGAACTGCACTTTAGCGCCCAGTTTGGTGATGGCTTCTACAACCTGTAAATTGTCGTTTTCATCGTCGAATGCGCCATCTAAGTTGACAATGTGCAGCCATTCTGTGCCACCGTCAATCCATTTTTGGGCGGTGGCGATAGGGTCATCGCTGTAAGTCGTTTGTTTTTCGGCCTGGCCTTCTACCAGGCGCACGACTTTGCCGCCGCGTAAATCAATCGCAGGGTAGACGATCATGCTATGCGCTCCTTGATCTTGAGGAAGTTATCGAGCAATTTAAGGCCGATAGCCTGGCTTTTTTCTGGGTGGAACTGCACACCAAAGATATTATCCCGCTGCACCCCGGCGGCGAATTGCATCCCATAATCAGCGGTGATGAGGAGATCGGAACCGTTGCGCGGTACGCAGTGATAGCTATGGACGAAATAAGCATAGCTGCCGGGGTCAATGCCATCGAGCAGCGGCGCTTGATCCTCAAAGCGTAATTGGTTCCAGCCCATATGCGGCACTTTTAGCTTCATGTCATCCGGGAAGCGGGTGACATACCCTGGCAATACGCCGAAGCCCTCGTGATGTCCCATCTCGTCGCTGTGGTTGAATAAGAATTGCATCCCTAAGCAGATGCCTAAATAGGGCACACCACGCCGGATCGCGCCTTTGATCGGCTCGATGAGCTTTTGCTTTTTCAATTGCTGCATCCCCGCGCCAAATGCGCCCACGCCAGGGAGAATAATCTGATCGGCGTTGTCAAGGTCGGCGGGTTTCTGTACGATCTGCATAGTGGTCACGCCTAGATGTTTGAGCGCATGGACGACACTCCGCAAATTGCCAGCACCGTAGTCAATTACCGCGAGCATAGGCTAAAACTCCATAACTCATTAAAACAAAAAAAGCCCGTTTGGTACGGGCAATACATCATCTTACCGTCGCGCTCAGGTCGCGTCAGCCCAGTACCAAGGGGTTTGTACGTGTTTGATGATGAATATACATAAAATTTCCTTATCCGCGAGGAGTATAACCAGCTTGAATTCGCTTGTCAACGTTCCGGCTGACCTGTTTGTGCGTTACAATCAAAGTATCAGATGCGCTGAAGGACACAAACTAATGACAAAAACAATCGCTTTACTTACAGATTTTGGGAACGATGATTCGTATGTAGGCGTGATGAAAGGCGTGATGCGGAGTATCGCGCCAGAAGCCATGTTCATTGATGTCTCGCATACGATCACCCCGCAGGGGGTGCGCCAAGCCGCGTTTGCCTTGATGAATGCGTACCGCTATTTTCCCCAAGGGACGGTGTTTTTAGTGGTCGTTGATCCAGGCGTGGGCAGTACACGCAAGCCCATTGCGGTTAGAGCAGGGGATTATACCTTTGTCGCGCCAGATAATGGCGTGTTGAGTTATGGGCTGGCACACTTTCAGGCATTTACTGCTTATGAACTGACGAATACACAATATCAATTGCCAGAGGTCAGCCGGACATTTCATGGGCGGGATATTTTCGCCCCGGCTGCCGCTTATATCGCTTCTGGCATTGCGCCAAGTGCTTTTGGCCCTGTGCTAGAGACAACGGTCAACTTACCTTCGCCTATGTTGGATGTCGATAAAGCGACGGTAAAAGGTGAGGTTGTCCATGTGGATCGCTTTGGCAATATCATCACGAGCATCGGCCATCTCAATTGGATGAACGCCGAACGTTTAACGCTATCCCCTGCATTTGGGGAACTGCCGGATGTCCCCATCATCGCGCCGGAGGCACAGACAAATATCAACGATCATGTGTTGACAGGTATTCACCAAGCCTATAGTGATGTACGGCGCGGGGAATTGGTGGTGATTAGCGGGAGTTCTGGTTTTTTGGAAATATCGGTCAACCAGGGGTATGCTGCTCAGCGTCTCGATGTTACCGTTGGCGACCGGGTGGAATTAGCGATAGGGAATGTCAATGCAGCAATTCGTGATTAAAGGCGGGGTGCCGCTTTCTGGCGAAGTCAAAGTCGGCGGCAATAAAAATGCTGCTTTGAAGATGATACCGGCTTGTCTGCTAACCGATGAACCCGTGACGCTGGTCAATGTGCCGCGTATTTTAGATGTGATGGTGACGCTTGATCTCATGCGTGACCTTGGTGCTTCGGTTGAATGGCTTGATGAGAGTACCTTACGCATTCATGCCGAAAACATCAAAAGTGGGACGTTAAATCGCACGTTGGCCGAGCGCATCCGGGCGAGCTTTGTTTTCGCTGGGCCGATGTTAGGGCGTTGTGGTTATGTCGATCTGCCTGCGCCCGGTGGTGATTTTATCGGTGAGCGGCGGTTGGATACGCATATCCAAGCCTTGCAGCGGCTCGGTGTGACATATGTCTATAATCCGGGGCAATTTTCGCTCAAGGCGGAAAGCCTGCAAGGGAGTGATATTCTCTTGCGCGAAGCCAGTGTGACCGCGACCGAAAACGTGATTATGGCGGCGGTGTTGGCGAAGGGCACGACGACGATCCGCAACGCAGCCAGCGAACCGCATGTGCAGGATTTATGCCGGATGCTGGTCTCAATGGGGGCGCAGATTGACGGCATCGCCAGCAATTGGCTGACCATAGAAGGCGTTGAGCGGTTGCATGGGTGTGAGGCGCGTGTTGGTGCGGACTTCATGGAAGTAGGCAGTTACATCGGCGCGGCGGTGATGACTCGCGGCGAGGTTACAATCCGTGATGCTGACCCCCAATATTTAGATATGACCGCCCTGATCTTTGAGGTGTTAGGGGTGGAATGGACGGTACAGGGATCGGATATTTACGTACCGCCGAGTCAGTCGTTGACCATCCTTGCGGATATTGGCGAGCGTATCCCGGTTATCAAGGCGCAACCCTGGCCGGCATTTCCGCCGGATTTGATGAGTATCGCGTTGACTGTTGCTACGCAGAGTGCGGGCGCGGTGATGTTCCATGATTGGATGTACGAGAGCCGCTTTTTCTTCACGGATAAGCTGGTACGCATGGGGGCGCGGATTACGCTGTGTGACCCGCATCGGGTATTGGTACAAGGCCCCACCAAGCTAAAAGGCACAGCGTATATTTCCAGCCCGGATATTCGCGCTGGTATGTCGTTGATCCTCGCGGCGCTGGCAGCGGAAGGGGAAACGCGCATCTCCAACATTGGGCAGATTGATCGCGGTTATGAGCGCGTAGAGGAAAAGTTAGCCGCTTTAGGTGCCAATATCCGGCGTGAGTCTTTGGATGCGTTAGCGACGGCTGAGATGCAAAAAATCCGCATTTCTACCGAGTTCAACGAGACGACAGGCACATCGTAATGTCGCTCATCACAGAACCATACAACGAACAGGTCAAACGCTGGCCGCGTGATGGCAATCACATCATGGCGCACTATGATGAGGAAACCGTCGTTGTGTATCAGGCTTTCTCGCCGGAGATAGCCGATTATGCCGCTACCTATGATCTGTTCGACGGTGCGCCGGGTTATAGCTTGGATCGTATGACGTGGGTTAAACCTAATTTTCTATGGATGATGCACCGTAGTGGATGGGCGACTAAGCCCGGCCAAGAGCATATCTTGGCGATTTTCTTAGACCGCGTTGGTTTTGATGCGATATTGCGTAAGGCGGTTCATGCGCAATATCAGCCGGATCTATACACCAGCGAGGACTCTTGGCGGTCGATGGTCTCTTCATCTTGGGTGCGCCTACAATGGGACCCGGATTATACGCCTGATGATGAATGCTTGTTGCGTCGGGCGATACAGCTTGGTCTGCGGGGGAAGTCAATGCGGCATTTTGCTAATGGTGGATGGATCCATCATATCGAAGATGTGACGGATTTCGTCAGGGCACAGCATGAGAACCGTCAGCGACCTTATAACAATCTATTGATTCCTCGTGAACATGTCTATTCAATTTATAGTGATGAAACTGCGCACTGGCTCGGCGTTAATGTCTTTTAAATTAGGTGTTTGCCCGATGACACAGCCCTATAAGGTGTTTTAAACTGCATACGTCTTGATGTGAAAACACCTAGAGAAAGGTTGTGCAATGACACTACCAGAACAAGCGTATACCCAATTTACTGACGATCTGCGCATCTGCCGTCTGCTTAATGGCATGTGGCAGGTTTCCGGCGGTCACGGCGAGATTGATCGTGGGGCTGCATTAGAGGCAATGATGGCCTACCATGACGACGGGTTCACAACTTGGGATTTGGCCGACCACTACGGTCCAGCAGAAGATTTCATAGGCGAATTTCGTAAGCGTTTAGCGAAAGCCAAGGGCGAAGCCGCACTTGGTAACGTGCAGGCATTTACAAAGTGGGTGCCGCGTCCGGTTCGCATCAGCGCGGGTGTGGTGGAAAAGGCTGTCAAAACGTCAATGGAGCGCATGGGGGTCGAGCAAATCGACCTGATGCAGTTCCATTGGTGGGAGTACCGTGATTCAGGGTATTTGAGTGCGCTCAATCAACTGGCGTTTATGGTGCGCAAGGGCGTTATCAAGGCGCTAGGGTTGACGAACTTCGACACGCGCCACATGCGCAACTTACAAGATAACGGTATTTGGATCACGTCGAATCAGGTGCAGTTCTCGATAATTGATCGCCGCCCAGAAGTACAGATGATCCCTTTTAACGAAGAAAATGATGTCAAACTGCTTGCTTATGGCACGTTGGCCGGTGGTTTGCTCACTGACCGTTACTTAGATCAACCAGAGCCGGGACGCGACCAACTGACAACGGCTAGCCTACGCAAATACAAAGGTATGATCGACCAGTGGGGGGATTGGACACTGTTCCAAGAGTTGCTCGGTGTGCTGCGCGGTGTTGCAGACCAATACAACGTGAGCATTGCAAACGTGGCGACGCGCTACGTGTTGGATAAATCGACGGTAGCCGGGGTAATCGTTGGCGCACGTTTGGGTGTTTCCGATAATCGTGAGGAAAATAAGCGCGTGTTTGATTTTGCTCTGACGGATGATGATCTTGATAAAATCCATGAAGTAACCGACAAAGCGAACGACTTATTCAAAATTATTGGCGATTGTGGTGCTGAATATCGCCGCTAATGGCGTTGAGGCGTGGTCGTTTGAGCGACCACGCCTTTTTTTGTTTATGTCAGAGTGGTGTTTCCGTTGAGGCCGTTGATCGTGTCGGTGGTGTCGTCGGTGCGTTTGGTTTCGGCAATGTCATATTCGCGGATGAGTGCCTGATACCGATCTCGATAGAGTTGGGCGCGTTCGCGCTCTAACTTCCATAGGCGGTCAATGCCATCGCGCAAGGGCGCGATCTCCCCGCTGAGTCCTTCGAGCTTTTCCACATAGCGGTCAAAGTCTTTATCGTGCAAACGCCATACTTCATCGTTGGAAAGCGTTAACTGCTTCCAGCGTTTTTGATCGTCATTGCGCCAGTCGTTCCACTCTTGGCGGAAGCGTTCTTCGCTAAGACGCTGCATTTCCGCCACTTCGTTAATGCGTCGTTCTAAGCGGTCGCTGATGCGCTGGAAGTCTTCGATGATGTTGCGCATTTGACGATAGGCTTCTTCCCAAGTGGAGAAGCGGTCGATGTTTTGCTGCATGAGGCTGTCTTGCTCGCCAAACTTGCTCAGAATTTCATCTAAGCGGCGGTCGCGCTCTTGCATGAGCAGTGTCTGCTGGTCGATGAACTGTTGGATTTGCTCACGGCGTTCACGGTCGCCGTTTTGGACATCTTGCACGCGGCGTTCGTTGCGCAAGGAGAGGTCTTCGATCAACGAGAGCTTAGGCCGCACATTGTCGATCTGCTTTTGGATTTCCGGCAAGTCGGTTTCTAGCTCGGAGATACGGCGGACATCTTGGCGGCGTTGTTCTTCCAAGAAGGCCAAGCGGCGGTCGGGTTCTTCCAATCGTTTGCTGATGTCATCAATACGCTGTTGTAAAGTGGCGATGGTGGTGCTCAGGCGGTCTTTTTCCACACTGAGCGCGGGCATTTCGGTCGTCGCCCGTTCCAATTTGGTGATTTTTTCGCTTAATTCCTGCACGGGGCGGGTCAAGTTTTCGCGCTCTAGCCCGGCGCGGCGTTCGGCTTCGCGCTCAGCCGTGAGTCTTTTAGCTTCCATAGACTCGACCATCTGCTTCATTTCTTTGCGCATATGCTCGATAACATCGGACTCTTTGACGCTACCGTTGGACTCTGTGCGTAAAACGGTCTGGTCAGATTCTACGCCAGAGAGACGACGTTGTAAGGTGTCGA
>DAOTTT010000045.1:0-9066 GCA_034437635.1 Anaerolineae bacterium
TCACCCCGAAGTGCCTATATATTCGCCCGTAACGGAGCCACGTTTTAGTGGCTAAGGCTGGTCAACATGGGCTTTTACAAGCCACCCGATTTATCGGGTGGTCGTTGACGCGTATTTATCCCTTGCATCGGGGTAGACAGTCAATCCATTGTTTCTGTGCGTGGTGGATGCTTTTGTTTAGGATTGAGAACTCGACGAGCGCCACAATCTTTACAATAATATTGTGGATTACCACACTTATTGTGACCATTACGAACGATATTCGGGCTACCGCATCGACTACATGTATGGGTGATTGTTTCTTGTATCATGCTCAACATTATCACCTATCATCACTTACCTTTCAACCACTACCGTTTCATTTTAACGTATAACTGTTAAATGGGTATGGATTTATGGTGGGTGTTGGGTGGCAATCCATCTGGCAGACCACACGCCATATCGTGTACACTTAAGCTAATTAGATCATAGTCGTGGAGAATACGCTAATGGCAACAGATGCCCGTCGATGGTTCTACTCAACACCGGAACCGCGCCCGTACTACATCGAAGAACGCATTAACCACACCCTTTGGAAAAATCGCTTGCAGGCCATCTATATGAACTGCATCCAAGCCGAACCGCCCATCCAGATGGAAGGCAACTGGAACGGGATGCCGGTTCAGTTTGAATGGGTGCCCGGTGATTACTTTATCCTGCGGACTGGCGAAAAACGTAAGGAACTCATCGGCGTGATCCGGCAAATGCTGTTTAACCTCGCGCCGGTGCTGGAATACGAAGACCCGCAAGGGCTGCATGTCGTCGAGTGGCACACCGACGGCGGCGAAGAACGCTGGGCGAAGATCCAGGGTAATCCCCAATTCCAGGGCTTGCGTCGCATCGGCAAGAAAAAGAAAAAATAATAAGCGGCCATCTAACCGCTAATGGGCGCATTATGCGCCCCTCTCGTGACCCTGAAAACTAACAGGACTTTCGCTTTTGGCCACGCGGGCGCGAATCATCGCGCCCCTACAGATCAAAACGGTTAAATTGTAGGGTCGCCATTCTTGGCGACCGCAAGTAAAAACTAATAACCAAAAACTAAAGACTACTCAAATGAAATGTTTAATTGCCAATCGCGGTGAAATCGCCGTGCGGATTATCCGCGCTTGCCGTGAACTGAATATACAAACGGTCGCCGTCTACGCCGATGCAGACGCGACCGCGCCCCATGTCCGCCTCGCGGATGAAGCCGTCCACATCGGCACATCATCCCCGGCGGAAAGCTACCTGAGAATTGACAAATTGCTGCAAGCCGCCGCACAAACCGGCTGTGATACCGTGCATCCCGGTTATGGCTTCCTCTCGGAGTCGCCGGGCTTTGCGCAGGCCGTCATGGATGCCGGGCTGAAATGGGTCGGCCCCCGCCCGGATACCATCCGCAAAATGGGCGTGAAGACCGAAGCCCGCGCCCTCATGCAAGCCGCTGATGTGCCGCTTGTCCCTGGCTTTCAATCCGAAGAGGCCGACAACGCGACTTTCATCGTGGAGGCCGAGCGCATCGGCTACCCGGTGATGGTCAAGGCGGCGGGTGGCGGCGGCGGGAAGGGCATCCGCGTGGTGCAATCCCCCGCAGATTTGCCTGACGCGCTGGACTCTGCCCGGCGTGAAGCGCAAAAAGCCTTTGGCGACCCACGCTTATTCTTGGAAAAATACATCGCCCAAGGGCGGCATATCGAAGTGCAGATTATCGCCGACACACACGGCAATGTCCGCCACTTGTTCGAGCGTGAATGCAGCGCCCAACGCCGTCACCAGAAGATCATCGAAGAAACGCCGTCCCCGCTTTTGGATGAGGCCATGCGCCAAGCCATCACACAGGCCGCCGTCAACGCCGCGCAAGCTGTTGATTACGTCAACGCGGGCACAGTGGAATTCATCGCCACCGAAGACGGGGATTTTTACTTCCTGGAGATGAACACCCGCTTACAAGTGGAGCATCCCGTCACCGAGCTTGTCACTGGGGTTGATCTGGTGCAGTGGCAATTCTTGGTCGCCGCCGGGGAGCCGTTGCCGCATACACCATTGATGCAGACCGGACACGCCATCGAATGCCGCCTCTATGCGGAGGATGCACACAATAACTTCCTCCCCGCGACGGGCACCGTGCAGACCTTCCGCACGCCGAATATACCCGGTTTGCGCGTGGATGCCGGGTTATCCTCCGGCGATGCAATCACCATTCATTATGACCCGATGGTCGCCAAGCTGATCGTCCACGCGCCCACCCGCGCCCAAGCCATCGCACGGATGCGCCAAGCCCTCACAGAGACGATCATCCTCGGCACCACCACCAACCGCGATTTCCTGCTGGCCTTGCTAGACGATCCCACATTCCAAGCCGGGACAATCCACACGGCTTATATCGACCAAAACTTGCAATCGCTGCTCCCCGCGCCGCCGGAAGCGCCACCCGCAGCCGTGCTAATTGCGCTCGCGTTGCAAGAGGCGCAATCTATGCCGATGAGCGATGCCGGGGATAGTGATGCGGATCGCTTCTCGCCTTGGGCGGTAGGTGATCGTTTTAGGATAAAAGGCTAATCCCCGATGAACCAAACATACGAGTACAACGGCACACCGTACACCGTCCGCCTAGAGCACAACGCCAACGGCAGCATCACCGCCCACATCGGGGAAAGCGTCTATACCGTCCACGCGCAGACTTTGGCCGATGGTAGCACCCAACTTGAACTTGAAGACGGCACACGCGCCCTAATCCACACCGCGCAGGCCGGGGATGAGCGTTACGCCCAATACAACGGCACCGCCTACACGCTGCAAAAGCTCGATGCTCGCGCATCCCGCCGCCGCAACGCCGTACCAGAAGGCGACCTCACCGCGCAGATGCCCGGCCAAGTGGTCGATGTGCTGGTGCAGGAGGGCGAAGCCGTCAGCGCCGGGCAAGCCCTCGTCATCCTGGAAGCGATGAAGATGGAAATCCGCATAAGTGCGCCCATTGATGGCGTGGTTATGCGCGTGATGGTCGCCGCTGGTGATGTGGTCGAGCGCGGCGCGGCCCTGGTGGAGGTTGTCGCAGAGTAGGGCAACCGCATTTGACGGAACTTAAGCCCGCATCGGCTCAAAGCCGATAGCTAAATAAAGGCTTGTAAGCCCGTGAACGGGCTAGTTAGCACGAAACACCATGTCATGCAGCCCGTTCACGGGCTTTTGGGTTCCTAGTCCCCGGCTTTGAGCCGGGGTAGCTTTGATGATAATCCGCCCGATTTTCACCTATATCTCACCTTTACACTTTACGCTATGCAAACGCCTATCGTTCTTGCATGAGGAATTGTGATGTCATCGTCACCATCATTTTATGCGGCCATCCCGCCCATTCATAGCATCACGGAAATTACCAACCCCAACCATTATTATGATGTCCCCTCCGATTGGTACGTCGCCTTTACGGACGTGCAAGGCTCCACCAAAGCCATAGAAGCCGGGCGCTATAAAGAGGTGTGCGCGGTGTCCGCAGCGTCAATTGCCGCGATCCTCAATGTGGTGGAAGACGTAGATATTCCGTTCGTGTTCGGCGGGGATGGTGCATCATTACTCGTGCCGCCGCATGTCATCCCCCAAGTTCACGCTGCCTTGGCTGGATCGCGCAAGATGGCGGCTGAACAATTCGACCTCACCATGCGCATTGCCACCATGCCCGTAAAAGATGTGCTAGCCTCTGGCCATCGCATCCGGGTTGCCCGTCTGCACGTTTCCGATAACTTCCAACAGGCGATTTTTAGCGGCGGCGGCTTGCACTACGCGGAAGACGTGCTCAAACACCCGCAGCAAGGCCGCCCATATGCCGTGCCCGATCACGTTGAGCCAGACGCGGATTTCTTCGGCGTAGAATGCCGCTGGAATCAAATTCCAAGCGCCCACGATGAAAACGTGAGCCTAATGGTCATGGCACTTGGCGACCAAACCGACACCGTTTATAGCGATGTCCTCACGCAAATTGACGCGATTTACGGCGATAGCGCCCAACGCCATCCCATCGACATCAAGAAGCTCTCCATGACCTTCAAGCCGAGTAACCTCAGCGTAGAAGGCCGCATCCGTCACGAAAGCGCCTACGGCTTTAATCGCCTGCGCAAGATGATCTGGAACAGCATCAAAGCGCGGTTTGCGATGTGGGCGGGCATCGGCCAGTGGGGTGAATACAAGGATTATTTCAAAGAATCGACCGATAACGAAAAGTTTGACGATACCCTCCGTATGGTCATCGCCGGCACAGCAAAACAACGCGCCGCCTTAACCGCGTATCTCGATCAACGGCACCAAGCGGGCGATCTTGTCTATGGGGTGTACGTCAGCAATTACGCGCTCGTTACCTGCATCGTGTACGATTACTTCGGGCGGCAAATGCACCTCGTGGACGGCGCAGAGGGCGGTTACACGCTCGCCGCCAAGCAGATGAAAGCACAGATGCAAAACATGGCGTAATCAAGTAAATCACGATTTTGCTTCTATATTTTGCTTCCATTCTATTCTGGCGGACGGTAAGAATGCCGCCCCCACAAAGGGAAATATGTGTAGGGACGTGATTATTCGCGCCCGCTGCTCAAAATCACATCAAATCGGAATATTCAAACAGCTTCTTAAATCCTATAACCCTACGCCTAAACCCCCACTCATACCCACCTGTTAAAATTTGCACAATTCTATTGGAAGGCTACTTACGATGATGATTATCCTACGCTTGGCGGAGCGTTATATCAGCCGCCGTTTTCTACAAAGTATCTTGTTCATTCTCGGCGTGGCGCTCGGTGTCGCCATGATTATCGCCATCGACGTAGCCAACGGCTCCGCACGGCAGGCGTTCTCTTTGAGTACGCAAAGCGTCACCGGCAGCGCCACCCATCAGATCATCGGCGGGCCTGCGGGTTTATCGACCGATCTCTATCGGCAAATTCGCGTTGATCTCGGTGTGCGCCGGAGTGCGCCTGTTATTGATGAGTATGTGCGCGTGCGCGAACTGGATAACCGGGCGCTGCGTATGTTCGGCGTGGATGCCTTTGCTGAAGCGCCGTTCCGCGACTACCTGACCAACGTCGAGATCGACAGCGACAACACCAGCGATCAGGGCTTCGGCGCGATCCAGCAATTTATCGCGCAACCCAACACCATCATTATCGCGTCCACAATGGCCGAACGCTATAACGTGACCATCGGCGATACGGTCACAATCCGCGCCGCGACCGTGACCGTTAACGGCCTCCTAAATCCCACCGATGCAGCCAGCGAACAAGCCGTTGATGACCTCATCCTCGCGGACATCGCCACCGCGCAAGAGATCGTCGGCACGCCAGGGCGCATCAACCGCATTGACCTCAACCTTGTGCCGGAAAACGCCGATGCCATCATCAGCCAAATTCAACCACTGCTGCCGGATGGGGCGCGGGTCGGCCCGGTGAGTGGCAGCGATAACACCCTCGCCCAGATGACCGAAGCCTTTGAACTTAACCTCCAAGCCTTAAGCCTGCTAGCGTTAGTGGTGGGCGTTTTCCTCATCTACAACACGGTAACGTTTAGCGTGGTGCAGCGGCGGCACGTCTTGGGCGTGCTGCGCTCCTTGGGGACGACCCGCCGCCAAATCTTCGTGCTGATTTTGGGCGAAGCGGCGCTTTTGGGGCTGGTCGGTACGATCATGGGCTTGGGCTTAGGCGTGATCTTTGGCCGCGCAGCGGTCGCACTCGTCGCCCAGACCATCAGCGATCTTTATTTCGTCGTGAACGTGGTCACAGTCAACGTTGAGCCGTTTACATTGGTCAAGGGCGCAGCGGTCGGCGTGTTCGCCAGCGTCGGCGCGGCCATCATCCCCGCCGTGAGCGCCACCCGCACCCCGCCCGCCGGGACGATGCGCCGCAGCGATCAAGAGCAAGTCGCGCAGAAGCTCGTGCCCTATGTGACTGTCGCCGCCATTGTGATGGTCATCATCGGCCTGTTGCTGCTCAGTTTACCAACGGATAGCGTCGAAGTCAGCTTCGGCGGTTTGTTTGCGATTGTCGTTGGTGGGGCGTTCTTTACACCCATCGTCTTAATCGGCCTCATGCGCCTGTTCACCCCGCTGACGGGCGCTATCTTCGGCGTGGTGGGGCGCATGGCTCCGCGTGCGGTGTCGCGCTCACTCAGTCGCACGTCAATCGCCGTCGCCGCGCTGACCGTCGCCATTAGCGTAATCGTCGGCGTTAGCGTGATGATCGCCAGTTTTCGCAGCACTGTTGACGACTGGCTCCAGACGACGCTGGGCAGTGACGTTTACGTCTCGCCGCCTTTGCTCACGGCTAATCAAGCCACCGTCGATGTCGAGCCAGAAATCCGCGACGTAATCCGCACGGTGCCGGGGGTCGCGTCCATCTCGGCGGCGCGTGCGGTGACGGTCATCGCGCCCGATTACCCCGATCTGCCGCCGGTCAACCTGCAAGCAGTGGATAGCGACATCGCCACAGATCGCCGCTTTGCCTGGAACAACGCGCCGGATGGCGATTACCGCGCCGCGCTGGAAGCCGGGCAGATCATGGTCAGCGAGCCGTTCGCCTTTCGCCGGGATATTACCCAGGACGACAACACGATCACGCTGCTAACGGACGAAGGCCCGGTGACATTTGCGGTGATGGCCGTCTTCTACGATTACTCGACCGACCAAGGCCGTATTTACATGGCCAACAACGTCTACCGCCAATATTACGATGACCCATATATCTCATCAGTGGGTATCAGCATCACGGATGATGCCGATATTGACGCGGTGGTTGATGATCTCCGCGTGGCGCTGCAAGGTTATGATCTGCAAGTACAGCCCAACCGTGAGTTGCGTTCCGGCGTGTTTGAGGTCTTCGATAACGCCTTTGCCATTACGGTGGCGTTGCGCCTGCTGGCGACGGTGGTCGCCTTCATCGGCATTTTGAGCGCACTGCTGGCGCTCCAACTGGAAAATACGCGGCAATACGGCGTGATGCGTGCAACCGGGATGACCCCGCGCCAATTGTGGCAATTTACGCTCGTACAAACCGGCTTAATGGGCGTTGTCGCCGGTATTTTGGCGATCCCAATCGGTTTGGCGCTGGCCTTAGTGCTGCTGTTCGTCATCAATGTGCGCTCTTTCGGCTGGACGATGGACTTTTATTGGGTGCCCAGCGAGTTTATAGAGGCGTTCTTGGTGGCAGTGGTCGCCGCGCTGGTAGCGGGCATTTACCCCGCGTTCAGAGCCACCCGCATCGGCACGGCGCGGGCGCTCCGCAGCGAATAGCGATGTGATAATCGTCACAATAGATTGTGACAATTATCACATGCGTCCCGGTCACAAAAGGACTATTCTGTATACAACGAACATTAAAAAATCTTTATCCGATGTGGTTGTTATTCTAAAGAGTGAAACGTGAACCCCATAAATATGGGTTACGTGACGGTGTGTGTAAGGGACTGCATACCCACCGCAAGCAAGTGAAGAGGCGTTACAATCATACGCCCGGATAGAGATAAGAGAGCCGCCCGGCTCCTGAAACATCGGCGGTGTGGAACCCGGTCATCATCCACACCGCCATTTTTATATATAAAAAGGCGATTCACATCGCCTTTTTTGTTGTACAAAATTATGGGGTTAATTCGCCTCTGGCTCTGGCATAGCTTCGTCCTCGGTCTCTTGATGGCCGAGTCGATCCAGCGCCTTAAGCGCCGCCTCGCGTGTCTTGTCGCGGCCAGTTGCCGCTAACATCAGCAGCGGTTCGATCGCACGCGGGTCGCCTAGCTTGCCGAGTGCTTCCGCCGCGTGCAGGGGTGTTTGGTGGCCGGGGGCGTTTAATGCACGAATCAGCGGGTTGACTGCCCGTACATCGCCCATCTTGCCGAGCATCAGCGCGGCGCGGCCTCTGACGATCAGGTCTTCATAGTCGTTTTGTACTGCGTTGATCAATGCGCGAATGGCATCGTCTCCGCCAGTCATGCCCAACTTCATGACGGCTGTACGGCGCTTGTCTTTGTTGACATCGCGTAGTTCCGCCAAGAGTTGCTTAATCACCATCGGGTCTGGGTCAGCCATCGAACGTTTACCTTTCGTGCTACGGTCACCGTGATCCCGTTTATATATCCTATCATACTATGATTGTCGTACTGCTGCGCATAAGATCATCATAACCAATTATAACTCTTGCGCAACCACCGCTTGCTCAATGATGAGTTTACCGTCATGTATCCGGCAGACACGATCCGCATAAGGGACGATCTCCGGGTTATGGGTCGCCATGATGAGCGTTTTCCCCGCATCGCGGGTGAGTTCAAGCAATAACGATAATACCGTCTCGCCTGTGTCCTCGTCTAGGTTTCCTGTCGGCTCATCAGCCAACACCAGCATCGGCTCGTGGGCGAGGGCGCGGGCAATCGCCACACGCTGCTGCTCACCACCGCTGAGCTTATCCGGGAAGCCGTCGCCGCGATTACCCAGGCCGACGCGCTCAAGCATCGCTTGGCCGCGTTGCTGCGCCAACCTGCGCCGCGTGCCCCGCAATTCTAACGGTAGGGTGATATTCTCTAAAACGGTTAACGTCGGGATCAGGTTAAAGAACTGAAAAACGATGCCGATGTTGTCACGACGGAACAACGTCAGCGCCGTATCGTCGAGCGTGGTGATGTCGGTCTGACCAACGGTGATGGTGCAGGCTGCTTTGTCATCCGGTTGGTCGATGCCGCTTAACAAATTCAACAACGTGGATTTCCCGCTGCCGCTTTTGCCCAACATCACGAAGAACTCACCTTCTTCTATATGGAGGTCAACCGCATCCAACACCTTACGCGGTTTGCCACCTTCATTATATGTCTTGCTCAAATTGGCAATGCTGACGATAGAATTCATCAAAACCTCCTTGCTGGAAACCACCCGTCTTTAGCGGGTGGAGGAAAGCATGGTTGGCGCGTGTAGCTACCTACCACCGTGCATCGGACAAAAGATCGTGCGCGGTGTGCTACCGTACCCCCGCAGGGGTGGGGACTTTGTGTTACCACTGGTGTCCCCTGACCTACTCGCCGTATCGT